>JAAZPG010000312.1 GCA_012797375.1 Acidobacteriota bacterium | reverse complement strand
GCGGTTTCGCCGCGCTTCGGCCGTCCCGGCGAAACGGACGCCGTCCTGGCCCTGCTTCGGGAAACGGGCGTCCGCCGGGTGCTGTTCCGTTTTCCCTCGTGGGAAAGGGATCGGCTCGAGGATTATGCCGGATTCGCCGGCCGCCTTCATTCAGAGGGCTTCGAACCGGCGGCCGCCCTGCTGCAGCGGCGAGAGGACGTGTTCGCCGTGGAAGCCTGGACGGATTTCGCGGAGTCCGCTTTCGACCGCCTCGGCCCGGCCTGTCCCTATTTTGAAATCGGGCATGCTTGGAACCGGACGAAATGGGGGGTTTGGGACCACCGGGAATATATCCGCCTGGCCCGGGCGGCCGCGGCCGCCCGCGACCGGATCGGCCGAAAAAACATCAAGCTCATCGGCCCGGCGGTCATCGATTTCGAATATCACCTCTATCCGCCCGTTCTAAGGGCCGTGGATTTCGACGTGATCAGCTCGCTTTTGTACGTCGATCGCGTCGGCGCTCCGGAGAATCCCCAGTATGGATTCACGGCGGCGAAAAAAATCGCTTTCTTTCGGGCGTGCGCCGACGTGCTCGTCCCGGGCGGCCGGCCCGCTTGGATCACGGAATTCAATTGGCCCTTGGAGAACACCGGGGCCTGGTCGCCGGCGGCCGGCAAGCCCAACGTCGGAGAGGACGTCCAGGCGGATTTCCTGGTGCGGTATTACGTCATCGCCTTGGCGAGCGGATGGATCGACCGCGCCTATTGGTGGCAGCTCGTCGCGCCCGGATACGGCCTGGTCGACAGCCGGGAGTCGCCCTGGCGGAAACGGCCGAGCTACGCCGCGTTCGCCTTCATGGCGTCCATGCTTTCCGGAAGCGTGTTCACCGGCAAGGAGGAGACGCCCCGGGGCGGAGGGACAGCCGGCCGGGGCGGTGAAGTCTATCATTTCCGCAAGGGCGGCCGGGAGTTCGCCCTGGCCTGGACGCGGGGAGGGCCGCTTCGCCGGGAGTTCGACCGGCCGGTCGCCAGCGTCTTGGACCGGAGCGGCCGCGGCCTCGCCCAGGACCGCGACGGCGGTCTTATCCGTCTCGATGGGAGTCCGCGTTATGTCATCTTCAAGTAGATTCACCGGGGGTGGCGTGCGGGAGTATGAAAAGCGCCGCTATCGAGGACTCGACCAGAGGATCGTCCATGCCCGGGAGACGAAGATCATCCGGAAGATGCTTGCCGAGGCCGCGAAAGACGCCGCCGGCCGCGACGGAATGAGGCGGGTTCTCGACATGCCCTGCGGTTATGGCCGGTTCACGGCGATGCTCCGGGACCGGGGGTTTGAGGTCGTCGGCGCGGATCTCTCGCTCGAGATGGCCCGCCGGGCGGCGGAAAACACGGCCGGGGGGGCTCCGGAGGAGGGAGGGGCCGGACGCGGGATTCCGGTGCTCGCGGCCGACGCGCGCCGGCTGCCGTTCCGGGCCGGAGCCTTCGATCTCGTTTTTTCCATCCGCTTGTTCCACCATATCCACTCCCCCGAGAGCCGGGAGGCGATTCTGGGAGAGTTTTCCCGGGTCTCCTCGGCGTATGCTCTCGTTTCGTTCTACCGGGCCAACGGCCTGCACGAGGTTCAGCGGCGTCTCCGCCGGGCCTTCGGCAAGAGCCGGACGAACATCAAGATAGTCGAGCCCGGGGTGTTTGAAAAAGCCGCCGGCGAGGCGGGATTCTCCGTCGTCCGCGTCCTTCCGCTGTTCGGCGGAATCCACGCCTACCATCTGGCCTTGTTGAAAAAGCGGACGGCGGATTAGAATCGGTATTTCAACCCGATCCGGACGGAGAGCCCGGTCAGATCGAGCCGCGCTTCCCGGGCGTTCTCCACGCCGCTTTCGAACGGTTTCCCGTTCCGGATGAAGACCAGGGGATACGCGGTCCGGCTCGTGGTTCGAACGTCAAAAGCGTAGAGGGTGCCCGTCTCAAGATACGGTTCGGTTGAAATCTCGTCGCGGTAGGCGTTGGTTCCCGAGAATCCGGAAATTTTCGCGTACCGCCCGCTCGCTTCGGCCGTGAGACAGAAATAGCGGCCTAAGGATAAATCGAGGCCGATTCCCGCCAGGAAGCCCGCTCCCGACGCGGTCGCCTCCCCTTCCCAATCCCGCAGGATGTCTCCATGAGTGAAGACATAACGGTATTCCGCCCGGGTGAAGAAATAGCCGGCTCCGGCCTTGAGATAGAGGAAGTCCAGGGGATAATAAGCGAGCGTAAGATGTACGGGAATTGCGGAAAACGAGGGCTTGACCGTCAGATCGGACGGGATTTCGGAATCGCCGGCAAAGGCCAGGACGTTTTTCTTGGATGCCCGGAGAAATTCGGCGCCCACCGAGAGACGCAGCCGCGGGAGAAGCTTGAATCCGATTTCGCCGCCGTATTGCAGCCCGGTCCGGAGGGGGGCGGTCTCTCCGCCGGCCGGCCGATGGATCTGGTCGGCATAGAAATCTGCCAGGCCTTGGATGCCGTCGTTCAAATCCCCGACGGCCGTTATTTCGCCGCCGCCCCAAAGGAAGAGTGAAACGGGACTTTCGGCGGCCGCCGCGACCATGATTTCCCGGGTCGCCTCGTAGACGGACGGCGGGGGCTCGACCGGGGCGGGTTGGGTCGCTTTCGGCCGGGGGACGGCCTTGGCCGGCGGCGGCTCTTCCTTTTCGACTTCCTCGACCGGAGGGATCTCGACGACCGGAGCGGGAACGGGCTCGGTGATGGGAATGTCCTCGAGAGCCAAAACCAGGCTTTCGTGAACATAACCGGAGATCGTGCCGGTCTCGTCGGGCTCCATCTTGACCAGGAACCATTCCCCTTCCTTGCGCGCGGCCTCGAGAACCGTGCCTTCGGGGAACTGGCGGACGATGTTGCTGCCGATAAACGGCTTGACCCGGACGTTGGCGATTTCGGCCGTGACTTTGAGCTTGATGACAGGCGAGCCGAAGGCGGCTGCCGCGGCGAGGATGAATCCCAGGAAAGCGATCGGGAGGATGCGGGTCGCGCGATATTCCATTTCCAACCTCCGATCCGGATTCGCCTTCAGTATAGCACGTTTGCGGCCGGGCGGCGGCTTAAAAAATCAGCTTCAATCCGATGGCGATCTGAAAAAACGACGGGTCGACGGACAAGGGTGTCGTCCGCCCGGCTTCCCGGGCCGCGGCCGCCTCGTCGAAGTTGAAAGCGGCCACCCGGTGAAAAATCCCGTCATAGACGCCCGGCGTCCAAATCCAGGAAAATTCTTTCCGCGGAGCGAAGCCGTAACGTCCCTCGACGGCGAGGGAAAGGGCCGGAGAGAGCGGAAGATCGAGTCCGGCCCCGGCCGTCGCGCCGGGGGAGATCCAGGTGGTGTCCTCCACGCGGACGGGGACGAGGATCGCGTCCGTCAGGCCGTCCCGGATCGCCACCGCGCCCGCCTGGCTCGAGGTCAGGATCGAATGGAAAAAAAGAGCCGGACCGGCGGCGACGTGCGCCCGAAGAGCTTTTCCGGCGAAGCGGAATTCGAAGCTCTTGAAAACCCCGATGAAAAAGGGGACGGACGTGATCTCGCCTTCGCCCCCTCCGTCGACGGCGGTCGAGGCCGGCGTCGATCCGGGCGGATTCCAGGAGAACCGGCCGACGCTTTCCAATCCGGCTTTGAGGTAGCCGAAGCCCGCTTGGATCCCGAATCCGTTTTTCAAGAAAAAGGTCGCGGCCGCGCCGGTGAACACGGCCGGGGCGGAGGATGTCCGGATTCGGTTCTCAACCGTCGGGGAAGCCGCCGGAGAGGCGGTCTCGGCCCGATGGAGCGACATTCCCTCCGCCGACGGGAGGCCGAGTCCGCCGAAAACAACGATTTCCACCCGTTCCCAGAGACGGGGGGGAGCATCGCCGGCCGTGGACGGGG
>JAAZPG010000311.1 GCA_012797375.1 Acidobacteriota bacterium | reverse complement strand
GGCGAGATGTACCGACTGCGAGTGACGGCGCTGGGGAAGTTGTATTTGACGAAGTAAGTAGCTGCCGATCTACCGACGCCGCCGTTCGTTTCAAAACGCTATTTCGGCGTATTGCGGCGGATTTTGATCCGGCGACCTACGACCGCGCCGACGACCGGGCGGCAATCCTGGCCGCGCATCCCGGTTCGATCCCGATCCTGTTCCGGACGGGATTCTGTCCCGCGCCGGCGGCCGGACGATTCGACGAGGTCCTCCAGGCCGACCCGGAATTCTGGGAAGCTTACGGCTTCCGGGGAGAGGCGGCCCTGGGACGGGGGGAGATCCTAAGCGCGGAAAAAGACCTCCTGACCGCCTTCGCCCGCATCCCCGAATCGGCCTTGTATCCCGTTCTGCTCGCCAGCCTCTATTTTTTTACCGAGGAATTCGAGAAAAGCATCCTCTATTGCGAGAAGGCCCTCGCCCTGCTCCCGGAATACCGCGACGCCCTTCTGATCAAAGCGATCGGCCTTTCCCAGCTCGGCCGGAACACGGACGCGATCGGCGTTCTGAACCGGATCATCGAGATGCGTTACTACCTCCAGGGGGAGGCCCATTACTGGCTGGCTTGGAATTATCATGCCTTGAACGAGCGGGACTCCGCCCGGGGGCATATCGAGGCGGCGAAGGGGCCGATGCCCACGAACACGCATGTCTTCAGCTTGTCCGGAACTCTGGCCCTGGAAGCGAACGAACCGGCCGCGGCCGAAGCCGATTTCCAGCAGGCCGTGGAATTCGACGGGGCCAACGACGAGGCCTTGTTGGGCTTGGCCCGGATCGCCGAGCGGAGGGAACGGTGGACGGATGCGGCCGGCTGGTACGAGCGGACGATCACGGCCATGGAGGGGAAGGCGGAGGGGTTGAAGGCGAAGATCGAGGAAATCGCCGGCTCGGGGCTGGCCGCTGAACGCAAGGCGGGAATGCTCGCCCGGCGCGAGTCGCAGCTCCGGACGGCGGAAATCGTGGCCGCGGCGGCCGCTTTCAACGCCGCGGTCGCATGGGCCAATGCCGGCGACACGGCCGCGGCCCGGGCGGCGGCCGAACGGGCGGCCGGACATCCGCAATTCAAGGAGCGGGCCGTCGAGCTCCTTCAAAGGATCAAAGGCGCGCCGGCGCCCTCGCCCTCTCGGAAGAACGACGGTCAGGGAGAGGGTGTTTGACGGGACGGCGGATGTCCGAACTTCAGCCGTAAACCCGGCGAGTCCGCCCTTCTTCAAGATCGAATTGCGGCGACCAAGGCCTCGGACAAGGATGTCGAGGCGCGACGCCGCCGGATCCGTGGCGCCTTCAACCGGGAATCGGCGGCTTTCTTCTCCGCCATGGGCCGGTTCAAATTGAAGAGCTAGAGCTTCGTATAGTCGAGCTCCGAGCCGAGAAGGCTGTGGGGGATGGAATAGACGATCAAGAGGATGAGCGAAGCGGCCAGGACCCAGCCCCGGGCCGCCCGTCCCTTCCGCCCGGCCCACAAGGCCGCCAGCCAGGCGATCATCGCGACCAGGGTTTTATTGTCCGTCAGGTCGGTTCCGAACGGGAATCCGGTCCAGAGCTTTCCGAAGGCATACTGCTGCATCAGCGGGCCGAGGATGAATCCGCCGAGAAAGAGAAGGGCGCAGGTCACCAAGACGAGCTTCCGGGGGTGTTCCCTGCGGTTCAGGGCGGCCAGGCCGGCCCGGACCGAAAACAGCATCGCCAGGAACATCACGATGATATGGGGGATCTGGATAAGAGGCGGGACGGCGCCCCGGAACCGGACGATGACGGATTCTCCTCCGGCAAGCGGCATCTCCCGGCCATCCTTCGATAAGACGATCCGGTAGGCGAGCTTGCCGGCCGGCGGCTGGGCGGGAAGCTCGGCCGAAAGGACGTCCCCGGCCGGGACCATCTCCACCCGCGTCCATGGATCCTCCGTCGGATGCCGCTTGAATTCGATGAAGCCGGAAAGCCGTCCCTCGGCGTTGTTCACCGGGATTTCCAGGTCGCGGCCCGTTTCCGCGCTCCGGGGAAGGCGATAGGGGACTTCCGTCCCGGAGACTTCAACCTTTCCCCGGAGGGGGTAGGTCGGTCCGGATATCCGCTGGTAGACGGCCGCGGCCAGGGTCAAAACAACAGCCAGGATCCAGAGAAGCGCCCTTCTCATGATGACGGATCCGGTTAATCCTTAACGGTGACGCCGCCGAAAATCGCCGTCCCCCGGACGTGCAAGGTTGATTGGACCTCGGATTCAGGCGGATTCGCATGCTTCATGGACACCCCGCCCAGGATCGGCGTTCCGTCCAGGACGACCTTCCAATCCCGGGGGACGATGATGTCCACCCCGCCGAAAATCGCCGTCGCTTCCATGGTCGCTTGTCCGCCCTCGAGGCCGGCCCCGGTTAAATCCAGATCAACCCCGCCGAATACGGCCGTTGCCTCTCCGCCCTTGAAATTCCGGGCTTCGACGCGGCGCTTGGCCCCGGAAAAAACGGCCGTCACGTCGATATCGCCCCCCGGCGCCGGGGCGGCCCGGAAACGGTCCTGCCGCCTTCTCGACGGCCGGAAGATGATCCACGCGCCGAGAACGATCAAGACCGCCGGCCAAATTTTCCGC
>JAAZPG010000310.1 GCA_012797375.1 Acidobacteriota bacterium | reverse complement strand
TCAACTTCCCCATGCCCCCCCGGCCGGCCGGGGGCGAGGGTGGCGGGACGGCACAGGAGAGCAAGGTCGACGTCACGTCCAAACTGGTGGAGAAAATATCGGAATACCTCAAGGAAGCCCGCCGTTATCTCGACCTCAAGAAGGCGGCCGCGGCCGATTCGCGGCTCGAGGCGCCGGCTCTCAACCGCAAGTTCGAGGCCCTGGCCCCTGTCCTGGACGGAACGCTTCCGGTCATCCTCTCCGTGGAAAAGGAAAAGGACATCGAGCTGGCCCTCAAGTTCATCAAGGAGGAGAAGCTCAAGGCCGTCTTCCGGGGCTGCAGCCAGGGATTCAAAGTCGCCTCGAAAATCAAGGAGGCCGGGATCCCGGTCATCATCGATTCCCTGTACGTCGGCCCCGTCGAGCCGGAAGACGGCTACGACGCGCCCTTCCGAAACGTGATCGAGCTGGTCAAGGCCGGGGTTCCGATCTGTTTCTCCTCGGGAGACGACCCGGCCGCGGGCAAGGACCTTCCCTATCACGCCGCCCGGGCCGTGGCCTACGGGCTCGACCACGAGGAGGCGATCAAGGCTTTGACCATCAACCCGGCCCGGATCTTCGGAGTCGAAGACCGGCTGGGGAGCCTGGAGACCGGCAAGGACGCCGACCTCTTCATCACCACGGGCGATCCGCTCGACACGCGCTCCGAAGTCCGGCACCTGTTCATCGGCGGCCGTCACATCGACATGAAGAACTACTGGGACGGCCTTTACGAAAAATACCAGATGAGACCGATCAAGTAAGAGCCGGTTTCCGCCGGCCGCCGGATCCCCGGCCCTCCGGGGGTCCGGCGGCAAGGCTTTTCCCTTCTCCTGGCGCCTCCGGCTCCCCGTCTGCCCGAACCTGAGAAAACGGGCGGGACTGAACAGGAGACCGGAGCGCCTCCCGCCGCCCTTGTCCGAAAACAATCAACGCGCTTCCCTATCGGAAAAAAGGATCCGCCCGCTATCTTCCGAGCCTCCGTTCGTACAACCGGTGATTGTCCTCGTCGAAGCAGACGAAGATCACCTTGTCCATCTCCGGATGCCCGTCCAGGAAATTCGAGACCGTCCGGATCGCGACAGCCGCGGCTTTATCCTTCGGGTATCCATAAACGCCCGTGCTGATGTTGGGAAAGGCGACGGACCGGATTCCGTTCTCCGCGGCCAAATCCAAGGCGCTCCGGTACGCCCCGGCCAGGAGCGCCTCTTCGCCGCCGGTTCCGCCCCTCCAGACGGGGCCGACGGCGTGGATGACATAGGGCGCCGGCAAGTTGTATCCCTTGGTGAGCTTCGCCTTCCCCGTCTCGCAGCCGCCGAGCGTCCGGCACTCGGCCAGGAGGCCCGGCCCGGCCGCCCGGTGGATCGCCCCGTCCACGCCCCCGCCCCCTAAAAGCGAACCGTTGGCGGCGTTGACGATCGCCCCGGCCGCAATCTTCGTGATGTCGCCGCGGAGAAGCTTGATTCTCGGGTTCATCGGCGCTCGACGCCTTCGCCGGCCGCGTAGACCGTCTTTCCCCTGAACAGGGTGAGAACCACCCTGGCCGCGTGGATCTCGGAGGCGGGGATCTCGCTGCTCCAGGAATCAAGGGAAGCCTCATGGACGGTCGTGAGCCCGAAGGCCGCGGCCATCCCCTGGTAGGCCTCGATCCCCTGCTTCAATTGATCGACGGTGTAAGACGGGAACAGTCCGGCGACAAGATCCTGAGCGCTTTCCCGGAGCGTCCCCGTCGGCTCCCCCGTCGCCGGGTCGCGCTCGATAAAGCCGCCGGGCGGATTTTTCGTCTCCTTTGTGATCCCGGCCAGGGCCATGGCCTTGGAGTTGACCCAACGGCTGTGTCCGTCCTCGGAGGCTAGGCAGACGGGGATGTCCGGGACGACGGCATCGATGATCCTCCGGTCGGGCCCCGTTTTCGGGAACGCCGTGTTGCTCCATCCCCGGCCGCTGATCCGTTCGCCCCCGGGACGGGCCGCGGCGTAGTCCCGGATCGCTTTCTGGATCTCCTCCGCCGTCGTCCGGCCGAAGATGTTCAGCTCGAAGAAATGCCGGAAGGAGCTGATGATGTGGGCGTGGCTGTCGATGAACCCCGGCAGGACGAGCTTGCCCTCCAGGTCGACGACCTTTGTCGCCTTACCGATGAAGGCGGAGGCGCCGGAGTCGCTCCCGACATAGACGAATCTCCCGTCCTTGACGGCCGCGGCCTCGGCCCGGCTCGAAGAGGCGTCGACGGTGTAAAAGACGCCGTTTTTCAGGACAAGGTCGGCGGGAACCGAGGCCGGGCCGGGCGCGCAGTCCACGGCCAGAACCAGGCATCCGGCGATCAAGGCGATCAAAAGAAGGGCGGACGGACGGCGACGGGATGAGGGGGTCATGGAATTCCTTTCTGGCCGGTCATGGGCGGATGCGATGGCCAGAGGGTACACGAGGCTGGCCGCGCCTGTCAAAAGCAGGATGTCCTCCGTCCCGGCTTGACGGACCGCCGCCCCGAACCTATATTGAATCATGCAGAAACGGTGTTGAAAAAAATTCATCCGAGATAAAGCGTTTTCGACGGCGTCCGCGGCGGCGTTGACGGCGCCGGAGGGATTCGACCGGACCGAAAATCCGCCGCCTCAAATGCCGGCGCTTCGTCCGCGGCGGCGCGGGAAGCGGAGATTTCCATTTCGATAAGGAGGGCGACATGAAGCCGACCGAAGATCTGAAAAACGAGCACGCGGCCGTCAAGCTGGCCCTGAAAATCCTGGAGGAGACGGCCCGGCGCCTGGAGGAAGGGGTCAGCGTCGAGGAAGATCACCTCGGCGGGCTCCTGGAATTTCTGAGGGTCTTCGTCGACCGGTGCCACCACGGAAAGGAAGAGGATCTTCTGTTTCCGGCCATGGAGCGGGCGGGGGTTCCCCGCGAAGGCGGGCCGCTCGGCGTAATGTTGGCCGAGCACAAGGAAGGACGGATGTATGTGAAAGGGATGGGCGCCGCCTTTCTCGAGTATCGGAAGGGCGGAAGAACGTCCGGCCGGGAATACGCCCAAAACGCGCGCGGGTACGCCTCCCTCCTGGCCCGCCATATCGAAAAGGAGGACAACGTCCTCTATCCCCTGGCCGAGAGCCGGTTGCCGGCCGGGGTCTGGAAGAAGCTGGAAGCGGGCTTTGAGAAGATCGAGGACGAGGTCGTCGGAGCGGGCCGCCACGAGGAATTCCACGCCTTCCTTCACCGCTTGAAGGAAGAATA
>JAAZPG010000309.1 GCA_012797375.1 Acidobacteriota bacterium | reverse complement strand
GCGATCGTGCGGGGCGACAGCCGCATACTGGCCGAGCCGGCGCCGCGCATCGCGGTCAACGACCTGGGTGAGGCGAGTATCAGCCTGATCGTCCGCCCCTTTGTGCGCACGGCTGACTATGACGCCACCCGCGCCGACCTGCTGGAACAGATCAAGCTGCGCTTTGACGAAGCCGGCATCACCCCCAACCCGCAGCGGGCCGTGCGGTTGGTGCAGGCGGCCGAGTAGGGCGATTCTCCCGAATCGCCTTCCCTCACATCGTCCGCGGCCGGAGCGGGGGTCCGTTCATTTCCGCGCGTCGAAGATCAGGGCGGCCGCGCCCAGGATGGCGATGTGCTCGGTCGTCGAGACGTCGATCTTGAGGTTGCGGATCGTGATCGAGTAGGGAAAATTGCTCAAGGAATCCCGAAGGGTTTGCTCGAAGTAGGCGAACGCCTTGGACACGGATCCCCCGAGGACGATGATCTCCGGATCGACGGCAAAGAGGATGACCTTGACCGCTTCGGCTAAATGCGTCCCGAATTCCCGAAAGACGGCCCGGGCGGTCAAGTCGCCGCAGAGGGCCCGGTCGAAAAGCTCCCGGCCCGATGTCCTGTAAGCGGTCTTGAAAAAACGGCCGCTGGCGTAATCCTCGAGAGTTCCATCCCGGTAGGGGACCATTCCGAACTCGCCCGCCCCGCAGTTGGATCCGGCGTAGAGCCGGCCGTTGGCGATGAGGCCGGCCCCCAGGCCGGTGCCGACGATCAAGCCGACGGCGTGGTCGTAGGGCTTGGCCAGGCCGAAGTATTTCTCGCCCACGGCGAAGCAGTTGGCGTCGTTGTTGATGTAGGCCGGAATCCCGTAGCGCTTCTCGATCAAGGCCTTGAGGGGGACTTCCTTCCAGGCCGGAATGTTTTGGACGTCGTAGAGGACGCCCGCCTTCAGATCGATGACGCTGGGAACGCCGACGCCGATGGCCTCGATGGACCGGTCGATGACCTGGTCGGCGAGGGCGAAAAAAGCCTCCAGGACTTCCTCCCGGGGACGGTCGGCCGGAACGGCCGAGGCCGCGACCCGGATCAGCCGTTGGCCCTTGACGATTCCGGCCCGGACGTTGGTGCCGCCGAGATCGATGCCGACGACGGCCGGGCCGCTCATGCCGCCTCCTTCCTCTTTTTCCGCCGCTGGAACGTCTCGTTGACGATGAGGGGCCGGGCCCAGATTCCGATCGAGAAGATGTAGCCGAGGGTCAGGTAAAGGACGAACATGCCCTGGCGCAGGCCGAAGGCGTCCCCGAGGCGGCCGACGATCAGGGGCATGACGGCCCCGCCGATGATGCCGGTGCAGAGGATGCCGGAAAAGGAGCCGTGGTGGCCGGAGATCGAGTTGAGGGCCAGCGAAAAGATGATCGGCCACATGACCGAGGCGGCGAAGCCCATGAGCGGGAACATGATCAGGGCCAGCGGCCCGGGGCCGAACAGGGCCAGGGTCAGGAAGACAAGGGCCGCGCCGGTGAAGCCCAGCAGGACCTTGCGGCTGTCGAAGAGCTTCAGAAGGATGAGGCCGAGGACGCCGCCGAGGGTCATCAGCAGCCAGAAGAGGGCCACGCGGTGCGCGCCGACCGTCTGCTGGTCGTAGCCGTGATAGGTCTTGAGGAACTTGGAGATCCAGAAGGATACGCCCTGTTCGGTGCCGACGTAGGAGAAAATGCCCAGGAAGAAGAGGAGAACGGTCCGGTTCCGGAGCAGGGCCTTGTGAACGGCCCAGGCCCCGGTCCGCTCGTCCTCCTTGCGCACGACGATCGGGAAGCGGGCCGCCGCCAGGATCAGGATCATGACCAGGAGGATGACGGCGAAGATCCAGTAGACCGAGACCCACGACAAGCCGGGCCGGACAAGCTTGGTCATCAGCCCGATGAGCGGCTTGCCTTCCGCCCCGGACCGGCCGATGTTCTGGACGAAATAGGAATAGAGGAACGGGCTCAGGAACGAAGCCCCGCCGAAGATGAGCTGGGCCAGGACGGAGTTGAAGGCGTAGTGCTCCTCGCCTCCGGAAACGCGGAGCAGGGGATTGATGACCACCTGGAGGGCGGCGAAACCGGTCCCGATGAGGAAGAGCGACGCCAAAAACACGGGATAGCTCGGCCAGAGCGAGATGAGCAGGGCCCCGGACAGGGCCAGGCCGAAGGCCGCGATCATGACCGGCTTCTCCCGGTAGCGCTCGACAAGCAGGCCGGCGGGGATGGACATGACGCCGTAGGCGACGAAAAAGGCGAAGGCCAGGAGCCCGACGAACGTCAGGCTGAGACCGAAGCTCTGGCCGACGTCGGGATTGATGGCCCCGATGACGTTGGTGACGAGCGAAATGACGAAGAAGACGAGGAAAACGAGAACGACGAGGAAGGGGTTGCGCTTCATGATCTTACCT
>JAAZPG010000308.1 GCA_012797375.1 Acidobacteriota bacterium | reverse complement strand
CGGGGCGGCCTGGGTCGGGGCGGCGGCCGCCGCCCGGATCGCCGGAACGTCGTTCTGGAGCGGGCTCGGGGCCGGCGCTGTCTGCGGGACGGCCGGATTGGGGATCTTTTACGCGGTTTGCCGGATTCTCGGACTGGACGAGGCCCGCGATTTCGCCCGGCGGCTCCTCCGCCGCGGCCGGAGCGAGGACGCCGCTCCGCCGGCCGGAACCGATCCGGTCTAATCGGGTTATCAACGACGGTTCGCCCGGCCTTCCGGGCGCGATCTCCCGGTTTCCGAAATAAGCCGTCCGCCGCGGCCGGCGGGGGCGGTTCCTTGGGTCGATCCCTCTCAGTCGAGAAGCCCGAGAATTTCCGACGGCCGGGAGACAAGGACTTGAGCCCCGTTCTTCCGGAGCTCGTCGGCCGTCCGGAATCCCCAGAGCACGCCGACGGCGAACATCTTCGCCGCGGCGGCCGTGCGCATGTCGGTGTTCGTGTCTCCGACGTACAGGATCTCCCCGGGCGGAATATGGAAACGCCGGGCGATATCCAGGGCTCCGGCCGGATCGGGCTTGACCGGAATCTCCTCGCGGGCGCCGCAGACGAAGCGGAAGGGAACGCCCGGGAAATTCTTTTCCACGACTTCCCGGGTCGAATCGTGGGGCTTGTTGGAGAGAACGGCCAGCGGGATTTTCCGTTCGGCCAACGCCGCGAGAAGCTCCGGGATGCCGGGATACGGCCGGGTTTTGACGGCGTTGCGGAGGCGGTATTCGGCCCGCATGCCGTCGTAGAGCTTCCGGAAGGCCTCGGGATCCTCGGCCCGGGAGGAAGGCAGGGCCCGGCGGATGAGCGTCGCCAGGCCGTCGCCGACCAGGATTTTGCATTCCTCCACGGTTTTCGCCGGGAAACCCAGCCGGGCGAGGGCGGCGTTCACCGAATCGGTTAAATCCTCGATCGTGTCGAGGAGCGTCCCGTCCAGATCGAAAATGACGGCTTGAAATCTCATGATTCTCCGGGAGGCGAAGACCTGTTCCCGCGGCCGGCCTTATTCACGAATCCATCGGACGGCTCGGCTTCGTCGCGAAGGGGGAACACGCCTCATGGCGATCTTATAAAAAAGAGAAGAAATTATACAATTTCAAGATCTTAATGATCAAGACAAACCGAAGGAATGAGAAAGACGGTCCGGAGAAATCGAACGCCTCCCATCCCGGCCGACGCGCCTCCCTTTTTTTCGGGCCGAAACGGCGAAAGGAGCCTTGTCCCTATCCAAGAACATTGACTAGTTTGATCGGCGTCGGAGTCTTTCAAGGGCGTCCCCGAGCTTCCCGCCTCGTTTTCTTTGCGCTCGGATCCAGATCCTTGTCCCTGGGCGACCGGGGGCGGCGGGGACGGTCCTCCCATCCCGAGCCTTATCCCGGCCTGGGGAACGAGATAAAAAAAGCATCCGGGAGAAAAGAGGGTAACCGTTTCAGCGGGAGGGGATGGGACGCCGCCTCCCGTCAAGCCGCTGTCAACCCCATCCAAAAGAGCCTCGTCTCGCCTCCGGCCTCCTTGGGTAAAGAGAAGAGGGGAAAATGATTTACGGCGCGATTTGATCCTTTGACAGAGGCGAATTCCGTCTGCTACGATGAAAACGTCAAGGAAAAGGGGGGAGGAGGCGCCGATGCTGGCCATCAAGAAAATCCTTTGCCCGGTGGATTTCAGCGAGCCGTCGCTTTTGGGCCTGTCGTATTCCGCGGAGCTGGCCCGGTTGTTCGAGGCGGACATCGAGGTCATCTATGTCCTGCCGATTTTACCTCCCCAGCCGATCGACCCCCAGTTCTCCTTCCAGGTCCCCGAGTACGAAATTCTTCTTCACCGGGACGCCGAAACCCGCCTGGCCGCTCTCGTCAAGGAAAAGATTCCCGAGGGGATCAAGGCCGTTCCGGTCGTCGGACACGGCAGCGCCGGCAAGGAGATCGTGAAGCGGGCCGAGGAGACGAAAGCCGACCTTATCGTGATCTCCAGCCACGGCCACGGCGGTTGGCATCACTTGGTCATGGGCTCGGTCGCCGAACGGGTGATCCGCCACTCGCCCTGCCCGGTTTTCGTCGTTCGGGAAGCGAGGAAGTAAGAAAGGGAAAGGACTGAAAGGAGCGCCGCGGGGGAGACCCGGTCTCGGACGGAGGCGGCGGGGATGCGGAGCGCGTTTCCGCGGGACAAGAGGTGATCCGCACCTCGGCTTTTGGGTCCCGGGGGCGCCCGGCCGGGGCGAAAGGCGGGCGTTTCCGCCCGAAACCGTCCGTTTTCGGTTGACCTGCCCCCCCCTTTTTGCTATCTTCTCTACTCCACGGCGCTATCGTCTAGGGGTTAGGACGGATGGTTCTCAGCCATCAAACCGGGGTTCGAATCCCCGTAGCGCTACTTTTTCTCTTTCCTCGCCCGCTTTTAAATTCCGCCTCCTCATCCGCGCCCTCCGAGCGTTTTTATGCCGTAGCGTTTTTGCAGGGCTCCGCCCAGGGCGTCCAGGGGACTCGATCCCCATCCGCCCATGACGTAGACCGAGGGATAGCGCCGCTCCGGATTCTGGAAATAGCCCGGCGGCAGGATGACGGCCGCCCGGATCGATTGCGCTTTCCCGTAGAACCGGGTCAGCCGCGGGCTGGGAACGTTCGCCTCCTTGATGAATTCGCTTTCCTTGAATTCCGGCGCCGGGCCGGCGGGAACGTGAATCAGCAGGTCGAGCGGCCGGCTCATCCTCCCTTTCTCGATGAAAACGACGTTCTTGACGCTCCGGGCGTTGCCCGGGGCCTGAAGCGTCCGGGCCATGCGGTTGGCCTTGAGGGACGCTTGGACGCCGTACCAGCCGTCCAGGGCGGAGAGGTCGCCGTGCCAGCAGACGGCGTCCCGGCCTTCGAGGATGATGGCTTCGCCGGGTTTCCATTCGCCAACCCGCAAACTCTGCAGGATCAGCCCTTTGATCTGCTGATACAGCGGGCTGAACGCCGGCGTTTGGGCCATACCTTCCGTGACGCCCGCACCTCCCCCTGCACTGGCGTTTTCGCTG
>JAAZPG010000307.1 GCA_012797375.1 Acidobacteriota bacterium | reverse complement strand
TCGAGAAGAAAATCCTTGTCCTCGCCGAAGTTGTAGACGGCCTGCTCCGGGTTTTCGCCGGCGAATTTCCGGACGGCGTCCATCGAATCCCAGAAGGACAGGAGAAGGAAGTCCGTCGTTTCGGGAGACGTCTTTTGAAGGACGAGCACGCCCCGGTTTCCCTCAAGGGATTTGTACCAGGGAACGCCGGTTTTCATCATGTAATCGTAATAAGCGTCTTTTCGGGGTGTTTGGACGGCGCCGTGCCAGATTCTCGCGATCATGCGTATTCCTCCAGAAGGAAATCCGCGCTCGAGGCGGAGTTGGCCAGGGCGGCCTGGATGTTGCGCGGCAGGATTTCGCTGTATTCCAGAAGACCAAGCCGTTCGAGCCGGCCGCGCAGGTCCGCGGGGATCTTCTCCGGCCGCCTTCCTTCGAGAAGAAGGCGCGTTTCTTCCTCGGAAAACTTATCCCCCGCCTGGGACCAGTTTCGGACCGTCTTGTTCTCCGGGCAGACCAGCTGGCAATGCAGGCAGCCGACGACGGCGTGATGCCAGGAGGAATCCGTCCACTGCGGAAACGGATCGGATCTTTCGTTCAAAAACGTCAAGCAGCGATGGGCGCGGAGCAGGAAATCCTCTTCTTGGATCGCGCCCGTCGGGCAGAGGCGCCGGCAGGCCCGACATCGGGAGCACGTGTCCATCAGCCGGGCCGGCCCCCAGGAATCTTCTTCCCAGGGAAGATCCGTCCCGAATGCCATCAGCCGGTGAAAGCTGCCCAGGCCTTTCACGTAACAAACGTTGTTCCGGCCATAAACCCCCAGGCCGCTCCGGGCGGCCAACAGCTTCAAGGGAAGAGATGTCCGGATCAGCCGGCAGCCGGCGCGTTTCAGGCATTTTTTCAGAAGCCGTTCCGCCTTCTCGTTGACACCGTACTGGTAGGTTGGAGGCACGACCAGGGTGACGGGTTTGACGGGCAGGTGGAAGATGAGGCGGATAATCGGTTGGGGCGCGGCGACGACGATCAGGGTGCGGATTTCCGGCGCGGCGTCATTGAAGGAAGTCCGGAAATCCAGGAGACGCTCCCGGTAGAACTCCTCGGCGAATTCGCCCCGGCGGTGCCGCTCCTCGATTTCGTCTACCAGCTCGGGCGCATGATCGGCCGAGACGGTCCGGGCGCGGAATCCATGACAGGCCAATTCCTCGAGAAGACCATTCATCGAATTGCCCTCCGGCCATTTTCCCGGCCCGGCGGGGAAGCCGATTTCCCCGGCCGGCCGTCGGACCCGAGCGAGAACGGCCCCGGGATCGTTGAGCTCGTGTCCGGCGAGTTCCCAAAGCGTCGTTTGGGGCTCGCCGGCGGCCGGCGGGTCCGGCATCCCATGCTGACCATCACGGTTCCCTGGACGATCATCGCCGCGGCTATGATCCGGCAGGCGATGATTCCGAAAAGTTCGCCTCTTTGGGCCGGGAAACGAGGCGTTTCGCTGTCGAGTTCAAAACCCTTCATGAATAATCCTCCCTCGGGCGCGGCGATTTCCCAAATGCCCGAATTCGGCCTAAGCCGGATTCGAGAACGTTAGACAATCGAACGAGGGCCGGAGTTACAAAACCGGAAATGGGTATCAGACGGGTTTCCGCCGGTTTCTTCGTGGAGCCGATGAACGAAACGGCCGCCCCGCCGACGGCGTCCCGGCCGCGGAGCTTTCGGGCGCGGGAACTTCCTTCAATTTTT
>JAAZPG010000306.1 GCA_012797375.1 Acidobacteriota bacterium | reverse complement strand
GGAGAACCTCGCCAATATCGGCGGGCAAGCGGCGGCCCGAGGGAAAAAGCGAGACGATCAGCCGCATCTCAAGCCTCTCCCGCCCTCGGACCGCCGGTCCCGGATTGAGGGCGGCGCCGCCGTCCCTTCCAGAGAAAATAGGCCGGGATTCCCGTTCCGATCAGGCCCGCGGCCACGGCCGCCTGCCCGGGATGCTCGACGGCCAGGGCGACGAGAATCGCTCCGTTGACCGCGGCGAACGCGAGCGGGAGCAGGGGATAAGGCCGCAGGCGATACGGCCGCTCGACCGCGGGGGCCCTCCGGCGCAATACGATGACCGCCGCCCCGGTCGCCGAGAAAAAGAGAACGAGTCCGAACAGGACATAGTCGATCAGCTTTTGAAACGTCCCTGTCAGGATCAGGATCACGGCGACCGCGGCTTCGGCCCAGAGAGCCTTGTCGGGGACGCGCTTGACGGGATGAAGGATTCCCAGCCGGCGGAAGAAAAGTCCGTCCCGGGCCATGGCATAAGGAACGCGGGCGCAGAAGAAAATGTTGGCCGACAAGCATCCGAAGATCGTCAGGGCGACGACGCCGGCGAAGGCCGGGGCGGCGGTTCCTTGGGGGGCCGAGGCGAACATAGCCGCCACGGCCTCTTGGCCGACCCGAACGACTCCGCGCATGCGTTCCATGGGAAGAGCCATACTATAAACGATATTCACAGCCAAATAAAGAATGAGGACCGAGGCCGTGCCCAAAAGAAGAGACCGGGGGACGTTTCGCCGGGGATCGCGGATTTCCTCGGCCGCGCAGCTGGCCGCGTACCATCCGTCAAACGACCAAAGGGCCGTGATGAGCGCGGCTCCGAACGCCGACCAGCCCGGCCACGCGCCGGCGGGCGGGAACAACGGTTTCAGGTTGACCGCCCGCGTTTTGATACCGTACCAGGCGCCGATCGCGACAAAGCCGAGGAGAAGGACGACCCGGATGATCGTCAAGATCGATTGGCCCCGGGCGCTTTTTCTCAATCCGCTTCCGTTGAATAAGGTGAGTCCGATCACGGCCGCGATGGAGATCAGCCGGCCCGCGGTGATTTGGATGTCGAGGGAAAAGAGCCTTCCGCTCATCATCAAACGCCCGCTCTCAAAGACAGGGAAAACCGCTCCGAAATATTCAGCGAATCCGGTTGCGATGGCCGCGACGCCCGCCCCGCCGATGAGAAAGAAAAATGTCCAGCCGTAGAGGAACGCGGGAGCCGCCCCATAGGCTTCCTTCAAGTATACGTACGGTCCTCCGGCCCTGGGAAACATCGAACCGAGTTCTCCGTAGCACAAGGCGCCGATCATGGTGACGATTCCCGCCGCGAGCCAGGCCGCCAGCATCGGCATCGAATAAGGGAGGAATTCGGCGATTAAGCCCGAAGTCATGAAGATTCCGGATCCGATCACGGAACCGACGACTAGGGAAGAGGCTTCAAAAAGCCCCATGGATTCATTTTTTTTAATAATTATCATAAGTTATTGATTATAATATAATTACAAGGATTTTTTCCATTTCATCATTTTGGGAGCATCATATTCCAGCTGAATGTGTTTTTCAATCGTCTTTTTTTAATTATGATTTTCTTTTTCTTCAATTCCACTTTCTCTTTCCCTCGTATGTTCGAAGCGGTATACAAATCTCGTTTTCAAATAATGTTGAATCTTTTTCTATTTTTAAAATACATAGTTTTTCCCTTTCATGACTTAGACAAAGGCTCGGCTTCTCAAAAAAGCGGCTTATTGTTTCTCGATCTTTTTCGAGCCGGAGATTAGGCTATTTTTCTTTTGCTCGATATTATATGTTTATAAAAAATAATTTTAACGCATCTATGCGCCTAGATTTTTGCATGATGTTTCTATAAACCCCAGTCCGTCTTTTTTCGAAAATGTCTTTCTTAAAATCGCCTAGCTGGTTTCTAAGATTTTATTCTTCAATATATTTTTATCGATATAATTCCGCGTACAATGAATTCGTCCAACTTCGCGAACTTTGATTTTCCAGACCCTCGTTTTTTTCTATTTATTTTTCATTTCAAGCGAATAGGGGAGAAGCACTTTTATTAGCTCATATTGATCTTCGCGATTTTAAAAATCCTTTTATTTCCTTTTTTATGAATCGATTACATAAAATGTCGGCCGGCCGACATATAAGAGAATCTTTTTATTGAAATATTTCCGATTTTGTTTATGATAGTATAAATTAAACGCGAGGATATCGTTTTGATCATAGCGGTAACTAATCAAAAAGGCGGCGTTGGAAAAACTACGACCGCGGTTAATGTGTCCGCGGCTTTGGCTTTTAAAGGCAAAAGGGTTCTTCTCGTCGACACGGATTCTCAAGGCCACAGCACGAAATCCATCGTCGTCGAGTCCGAACGATTTGAGCACTCGCTCTATGATGCCTTGATGAATTCGTCCGTTCCCCTCGCCAGCGTTATTGTAAGGTCATCCGTCCCTGGCTTGGATGTCGCAATTTCGAGGATATCGATGGCTAAGCTCGAGCCTTCGCTCTTAGGACAAATCGATGCTCATTTTCGTCTAAAAGAAGTTCTCGCCCAGGTGAAGGGGAAATATGATTTTATTTTAATCGATACGCCTCCGACTCTCGGTTTGATCACTTTGAATTCCCTCGTAGCGGCGACTCATCTTCTTATTCCCATCCAATCTTCTTTTCTCTGCCTTGAGGGGACGGATGATCTTTTGGAGACAATTGAAAAGGTCAAAAAAGTCGCCAATCCAAACCTGCAAATCCTTGGAGTTTTAATCACGCTCCACGACCACCGGACGAACATCGCCAAGGACGTCGTCGATCGGATCGTCCATGTCTTCGGCGACAAGGTGTTCAAGACGACGATATCAAAAAGCGTCAAGCTCGAGGAAAGCCCGGCTTATAAGGAATCTATCTTCACTTTCGCCGCTTCATCCATAGGGGCGAACCAGTATCGCAATGTCGCGGAGGAGATATTAGAACGTGCAAAAAACTAAAAGATCCGGTCTCCCGGAAACTATCACGATGCGCCATGACCCCCACTTTGTGGAATTTATTTCAAATCAGAAAACCATTCCCTTGGTCCGGCTTCTCAAGATTGAAAAAATCGACCCGAATCCGCGCCAAGCCCGGTGCGAGCTTGGGAATATCCAGGAGCTGATGGATTCCATAAAAAACAAGGGGGTTCTTGAGCCGATTCTTGTCCGCCCGAGGGGAGATCGCTACGAAATCATCGCCGGCGAGCGCCGTTTCGTCGCTTCGAAAAACATCGATTTGTTTGAAATTCCCGCGATTATCATGGATGTCACCGATAACGAGGCGATGGAAATCTCATTGATCGAAAACCTTCAAAGGAAAGATCTCGATGTTTTCGAGGAAGCCGACGGCCTTAAAACCCTCATTGAAATCTACAATTACAGCCATGCGGATATCTCGGAAAAAATTGGAAAAGCCCGCTCGACCATCACCGAAATCATCAATGTCAGTCGCATCCCAGCCCCGCTCCGCGTCCTTTGCCGCGAAAGTGGAATCGACAAGAACCGGAGCCTCTTGATAGAAATTTCGAAGCAAAAATCCGAGGCCGAGATGAAAGCCTTGGTCGACAACATCAGGGAACATGGCTTGAAACGCGAGGATACGCGCGACCTGACGAAGCTTTTCCGGGAAAAAGAATCCAAGACCAAACGGCCTAAACACTATATTTTCAATTATCGGCCTAAGGAAGATCGTTCTTTCAGCGTGAGAATCGAATTCAAAAAGGAATCCGTGAATCGCCAGGAAATCATCAAGGTCCTGGAAGATCTCCTTGAAAAGCTGAAGTCCCCGAAATAATCCTATTTATCGTCGTCCCAGAGTTTTATTTTTTATATCCGAAGAAGACCATCGCCAGCCGTCTCCTCGAGACTTTAAAACGTTTATAGACATCCAAGCGGCCGTGGATATAATTCTTTGAATCCATAAAATCGAGTGAATGAGCAAACCGGCGACTGAAATTGTGCTCTCTAAAAAGTAATAAAAGCAGCTGAATATCTAAATATTGGGGAGCATAAAGGACGGCCCAACATGTGCGGCCGCTTCCCTGGATGCTAGTATACATAATATATGTTATGCGACCCAATACCAGGCGAACTCTTATCTTATTTATTATCATTCACTTAAAGATTTCATAAGGCTGTGAATATCCTTGATGCCCGTAAATTGGGCACCTGTGGATATTTTCCCCTTTTCCGGTTATTCAATGATTGCCCCGTTTTCATGATTCAGGCCCTTTTGTCTAATCATCGGCGTCGATCAAAAGAATTCTTCTTTTTGGATGAGTCTTCGGCCCTGTTTCAATAAACTTCCAAAGGCGACGGTGAAGAAAAGTTTGAAAGCTAGACGATAACAGCCGGCATAAGTTCTTTTCAAAAAACCACGGCCGCGGATTTTTTTTCGGGTGAATCAAATCGAGCGTTTCGGAGCTTTTCTCCTTAAACACCAGGAATAATTAATTGATAAAATAACGATATATCACATTCGGCCGAATGAATTAATTTCGTCGCGAGCCAAAGCCGCGCTTTAATATTTGGAAGAATCCAAAATCGGCACGACCGCCCGTTCTTTCCACGACTTGAAAGCGCTGAGAAACATCCAAGCGGCCGTGTAAAGAACGACGGCGCAGACGACCCATTTGAGAACGGTCAAGGGCAGCGACTTGACGACATAAGCGGCGATAAACACGCCGATAACGCCGCCAGCCGTGACGCCGACCGCGGCTTTCCGGTCATAGGCATCAGCCGTGACGAAACGGGCGCTGCCGGCGGCCATGAGCATGGCCGTGGCTGTCATCATGATCGGAAACGCGGTCAAGGGATGCATGCCCAGGGCGTAAACGATGGCCATGCACGGAGCATAGAATCCGATGCCGATCGTTTGGAGGGCCCCGAAAACAAAACTTAAAGCGACCGCCAGGCTCAACTTCCAGCCCGTCAAGCCGAAGGCCTCTCCCCCGACCGGCATCACGTTCAACTGGCCCGCTAATATAATCAAGGCGATGACCAGAAGGCCGATGCCCATGCCGAGCTGGATCTTGCCGCGCTCCATCTTGGCCACGATGCCGGCGCCGATCACAGATCCGGCCGGGGCGGCCATAGACATCGCCACCAGGGTCACCGCGTCGACTTTCACGACCGTCATAAAAATGAACGCCTGGAGAACCGTCGGTATCGTGTTGCCGACGTTCATCGTCCCGGGAATGATCCGGTCGTCGACGAGGCGGAAAAACTTAAAGATCGCCGTCTGCTGGGCGAAGCTTCCGATGCCGAGAGTGTCGAAAAAGTTCGTGATAAGCCCCGTCCCGAAAAACCCGGCCCACGGCTTGCGGGAAAAGAGAGCCCGCTTTTTGATCGCGTCTCGAAAATAAATAAAACCGAAGAGCGTCGTCATTAAGCCGAGGGCTGTTTTCAGGATGATGTTCATGGGCTTTTCATCCTATGGGATTGCCTGATCCGCGTCAAGTATATTTCATTTCAGTTTTATGTTACGCTGATCGCGAGAGTTGTCGGGGGAAAAAAGCGGAGGTGTGCGCGCCGTGAATCCGAAAACTCTATTCTCTTTTCATCTTGCTTTCTTGATCGGCTTTTTCCGGCTCGTCGCCGTGGGGGCGGCCCAAGTCGAACAGCCCCCGCTGAAGCATGACGTCGCCGTCACCATGAAGCTTATCCAGGTTTACGTCTCGGATAAAAACGGCCGGCCCGTCCGGGATCTCGATTCCCCGGAATTCGAAGTGATCTCGAACGGCCGGCCGCAACGGATCGTCGCCTTCGAGCGGCATGTTCTTCCCGCCGAGGAGGCCGGAGAAACGGAAGCCGTTGAGATCGAATCCCTGATAATGTCCCGGAAATTTTTCTTCCTTTTCGATTTCGCCTTCAACGACGTCGGCGGCATCGCCATGTCCAAGAAGACCGCCCTCGATTTTCTCGACACCCATGCCCTGCCGGCCGACGAGATTGGAATCCTTTCCTATTCCGTGGAGAAAGGCCTGACCCTCCACGAATACTTGACCTCGGATCGCGGAAAAATCCGCGAGATCGTCCGCGATCTGGGGACCGGCGTCGGCCTCGGCAGGGCCGGAACGTTCTGGGACGAACTGACCGCAGAGAAAACGGCGAAGCTGGACCGGGGCGCGTCGGCCGCCCTTGCCGCGGCCGCCCGCCAGGAATTCAAGCGGGCCGCCCAAGCCCAATACCAAATGGAAATCCTGAAGTTTTCCTCATCCCTGAAGGATTTCGCGGCCGGCCTCCGCTACATGCCCGGCATCAAGCATGTCGTCCTGTTCTCAAAAGGCCCCCCGGACTTCCTGATGTATCAACGCGCCGACCAGATCGCGCCCGAAGCCAACCGGATGAATCTCAACGCCTCGGACGGTTTGAACCTGCGCTTGCGCTATGAATCCATGATCCGGGAGCTCGCCTCGTCCAACAGCCCGGTGATCGCCGTGAACGTGGAAGGATTGGCTTCCCGCGTCCGGGACATGGATTTCGAGGAATTGTCCCGGTCGGCCCGTCCGTCCTCCCAGTCCTCCTCCGGCACGGCCCTGAATCTCGTCGAGCGGAACATGGTCGGGGACAGCGCCCTGATCGAAATGGCCCGTCTTTCCGGAGGCAAATACTTCGGCGGGATGAACGACGTTCAAAAAATCTCACGAGAAATCCAGGATCTGACGGGAACGTTTTACGTTCTCGGATTCATCGTTCCGGAGAAATGGGACGGCAAATTTGAAAAAATCGAAGTCAAGGTCAAGCGACGCGGCTGCGAAGTCCATTCCCAAAAAGGGTATTACAACCGCAAGCCGTTCGCCAAGCTCAGTGCCTTGGAAAAGCATCTCCACCTCGTCGACCTGGCCCTGAGCGAAAAACCCCTCTTTTCGGATCCCCTTCGGTTCTCCATGTCGGCCGCCGCCCAGCCGAGCCCCGGGGGGGAAAACGACTTGGCCCTTGCGGCCGCCCTTCCCATTCTCAGGCTGCGCCGGGCCTCCGGCCTGAATCGCCTCGAGGCTTTTCTGCTTCTGTTCGACCAAGAGAAGAACCTGGCCGGGCTGAACCGCCTGGAACTGGACGCGGCCAAGACATCCGACGAAGCCGTTTTTTGCGGTTCTTTTTCCGGCGTTCCGGCCGGCCGGTTCGAATGCCGGATCGTCGTCCGAAACATTGAAACAGGAGACGGCGCGGTCGCGACGTCCGCGGTGGACATTCCCCGGCGCGGCGAACCGGGATTCAAGCTCTTTCCTCCGCTCTTGCTCGCCCCGCTGGAAAAGCCGAGGCCGGTTTTCGGCGCCCTTCCCGATTTCCATGGATTCGACTCCGCCCGCTTCGCCCCGTTGACCGGCGAAATTCCCCAAGGCACGAAAATCCTTTCGGTTCTCCTCCCCTGTTCCTTCCATCAATACGAAGGCGGGGACATCGTCTTCCGGGCGCAGGCGGTGGACCTGGCCTCCGGGGGGAGGACATGGCTTCCCTTGTCGGCCTCCGCTTATCGGCAGATCGACGCGGTCTCTTACCTGGTCGATCTCGAGACAGGCGGGTTGCCGGCGGGGACCTACACGCTGTATTTCTTCGCCGAGGATCCCGGCAAGCGCTATCCCTCTTCGTTCGTCCGCGCCCCGCTCATCATTGAGCCAGCCGACCCGGAGCCTTGATCGACGATCTCGAGCCGATCACCGTCAAGGGCGATCGTTCGCGAGGGACATGCTGGCGACGCTCGACAAGGCCCGGGTGGTCGGCGACGACGAAGCAAGAGCGGGTTTTCGATTGAGGCTCACGGGGAAATAAGCCCGGAGAGCCTCAGGCGGGAGAGTCAATTCTTGAAAAGCCGGCGCCGTGTCCGGCCGCCCAGCGGAATTGCCCTCTCCCCCGCCCCGCGCCGGCCGGGCTTAGAGGCCTTTGCTCATCTGGTTGAGGAAGTCCGCGTTGGTCTTGGTCTTCCCAAGCTTGTCGATCAAAAGCTCCATCGCCTCGACCTCGGACAGCTGGCTCAAGACCTTGCGGAGAATCCAGATGCGGTTGAGCTCGCTCTCTTCGATGAGCAACTCTTCCTTGCGGGTGGCCGAGCGATTCATGTCGATGGCCGGGAACGTCCGCTTGTCGACCAGGCGCCGATCGAGGTTGATTTCCATGTTGCCGGTGCCCTTGAACTCCTCGAAAATGACTTCGTCCATCCGGCTTCCGGTGTCGATCAGGGCGGTGGCGATGATCGTCAGGCTGCCCCCCTCCTCGACCTTCCGGGCCGAGCCGAAAAATTTCTTGGGTTTGTTCAGGGCATTGGCGTCGATGCCGCCCGACAGGACCTTGCCCGAGGGTGGAATGATCGCGTTGTGAGCCCGGGCCAGCCGGGTGACCGAATCGAGAAGGATGACGACGTCCCGCTTGATCTCGACCAGGCGCTTGGCCTTCTCCAGGACGATGTTGGCCACCTGGGCGTTGCGGGCCGGCGGCTCGTCGAATGTCGAGGCCACCACCTCGCCGGCCACGCTCCGCTGGAAGTCCGTGACTTCCTCGGGGCGTTCGGCGACGAGCAGGACGATGAGGTAGATCTCGGGGTGGTTTTTCTCGATCGACTTGGCGATCGTCTTGAGAAGAGTCGTTTTTCCGGCCCGGGGAGGCGAGACGATCAGCCCGCGCTGCCCCTTGCCGATCGGGGTCATCATTTCCATGATCCGGGCGTTCAGGTTCTTGGGATTGCCGTCCTGCAGCTTGATCATCTCGAAGGGATAGAGCGGCGTCAGCTGTTCAAAATGGACATTGCGGCGCTGCTCGATGATGACATCGGGGTGCATGAAGTTCACAGCTTCGACCTTGATCAAGGCGAAGTACTTCTCTCCGTTCTTGGGCGGCCGGACGACGCCGGAGATCGTGTCTCCGGTGCGGAGCTGGAATTTCCGAATCTGCGAAGGCGAGACGTAGATGTCATCCTGGCTCGGCAGGTAGCTGAATTCAGGCGCCCGAAGGAACCCGAACCCGTCCTCGAGCGTCTCCAGGACGCCCTCGGAAAAGAGCAGGCCCTGCTTTTTGGCCTGGGCTTCGAGAATCTTGAAGATCAGGTCGTGGCGGCTGTCTTTTTCGTGTTCGATTTCCTCGGCCGGCAAGCCCGCCTCGGCCGCGATTTTCAAAATGACTTTCGTCTCCTGTTCCTCGAGCTCGATGAGGCCCCATTCGCGGGTTTCCCGGTCCGCCGGGTACTCGCGCGGCTCTCTCGTTTCCCGCGGTTCACGCTGCTCCCGGGGCTCTCGTTCCCGGTTGTTTCTCGGTTCTCTTGTCGACATCTCTGCACCTCGCGATTGAATTCTTAATGCATCCGGACGGCTTCCCCTTCTCCGGCGGGAGTCGAGGAATCCGAAGCCCCTTCGGGCGGCGTCTGGACCGAGGGCATTTCCCGGGTCAAGACGATTTTCAACACCTCATCCATCGTTTCGACAAGATGGATTGTCATATCCTGGGCGACGTTCTTGGGCAGGTCCTTGAGGTCGGCCTTGTTGTCCCGCGGCAGGATCGCTTCCCGGATGCCTTCGCGGTGGGCGGCCAGGAGCTTCTCCTTGATCCCGCCGACGGGAAGCACCCGGCCTCGAAGCGTGATCTCGCCGCTCAGGGCGATTTTCTTGCAGACCGGGATCTCCGTCATCAGGGACAGGATGGCCACGGCGATGGTGATCCCGGCCGAGGGGCCTTCCTTCGGCGTCGCCCCCTCCGGGACGTGGATGTGGATGTCGAAATCCTTGGTCACGTCCTTGGCGATGTTCAGCTCGAAGATCTTCGCCCGGACGTAGCTGAAGGCGGTCCGGGCCGACTCCTGCATGACCTCGCCCAACTGACCGGTCAGGACGAAGTTGCCTTTGCCGTGGACCTTAGTGGCCTCGAACGTCAGGAGCTCGCCGCCGAACTCCGTCCAGGCCATTCCGATCGACACCCCGGTTTCGTCCTCCCGGTCCAGGGCTTTCCGCCGGAACTTGGGAACGCCGAGGTATGATTCAAGGTTCTTGGCTGAGACCCGTTCCCGGTGGGAAGCCCCGTGGAGAACGACCCTCTTGACGGCTTTGCGGCAGATCGAGGTCAGCTCCCGCTCGAGGTTACGCACCCCCGCCTCGCGGGTGTACTCATTGATCAGCTTGGCCAGGCCGGCGTCTGAAATCGTCAAATTCTTTTCGGTCAGTCCGTGGGCCGTCAGCTGCTTGGGCCAGAGGAACCGGCGGGCGATCTGGAGCTTTTCCGGCTCCGTGTATCCCGCGATCCGGATGATCTCCATCCGGTCGATGAGGGGCCGCGGGATGGGCTCGAGCATGTTGGCCGTGACGATGAACATGACCTGGGAAAGATCGAAGTCCGTGTCGATGTAATGATCGAGAAAGGCGTTGTTCTGCTCGGGATCGAGGACTTCCATCAAGGCCGAGGCCGGATCGCCCCGGAAGTCCATGCTCATCTTGTCGACTTCGTCCAGGAGAAAGACCGGGTTCTTCGTCCCGGCCCGTTTCAACATCTGGATGATCCGGCCGGGATAAGCCCCGATGTACGTCCGGCGATGGCCCCGGATCTCGGCTTCGTCACGGACGCCCCCCAGCGAAAGCCGGACGAATTTCCGGCCGGTCGCCCGGGCGATGGACTTGGCCAGGGAGCTCTTCCCCACTCCGGGAGGGCCGATCAGGCCGAGGATGACTCCCCGCGGCGTTTTGACGAGCTGGCGGACCGACAGGTATTCCAGGACGCGCTCCTTGACCTTTTCCAGCCCATAGTGGTCTTCATCGAGGATGCGCTCGGCTTCCTTGATATTACGCTTTTCCCTGGACCGCTTAACCCAGGGCAAGGCGATAAGCCAGTCGAGGTAATTGCGGCAAACCGTGGCCTCGGCCGACATCGGCGGCATCGCCTCGAGACGCTCGATCTCTTTGCGGGCTTTTTCCAAGGCGTCGGGAGGCATCTGGGCGGCCAGGACCTTTTTCTTCAACTCGTCCATCTCATTGGCCTGGTC
>JAAZPG010000305.1 GCA_012797375.1 Acidobacteriota bacterium | reverse complement strand
GCCGGGGTTGTCGATGAAGATGATCTGGCCCCGCGGCGTCGTGTGGATGCCCAGGATGCTCAGGCGGGTCGTCTGCGGCTTGTCCGAGGTGATGGCGATCTTCTGCCCCAGGATCTTGTTGAGAAGGGTGGATTTGCCGGCGTTAGGCCGTCCGATCAGGGCGACGTAGCCCGTCCGGAATTTCGAAACCGGCTTCTTCGGGGCGGAGCGGGATTTGCCCGTCCGGGGAGCGGCGCGGGACGTCTTACCCGGCATGTTCGGGCTCCTCGTCGGCGGCTTTCCTCATCCTCAGCTTCTTGATCCGCTTCTGGTCGACGTCCAGGACGTCGACGATCAACCGGCCGATGATCAGGCGCTCCCCCTTGGTCGGCAGGCGGCCGAGCGCCTGGGCCACCAGCCCGCTGACGGTGATGAAGTCGTCGTCGGCCAGCTCCACGTCGAAAAGATCCTCGATTTCCTCGACCTTGGCCGCCCCGGAGACGGTGTAATCGGCCGGGCCGTTCTGGACGATCTGGGCCTCCTCGGCGTCGTATTCGTCCTGGATCTCGCCGACGATCACCTCGAAGACGTCCTCCATCGTCACCAGGCCGGAGACGCCGCCGTGCTCGTCGACCACCACGGCCAGCTTCTGCTTGGCTTTTTGGAGTTCCTTGAGGAGGTCGGCCACTTTCATGGATTCGGGCACGAAGAGGAGCGGCCGGACCAGGGGCTCGATCGAGGCCTCGTCGAACTCCTTTTCCGAATAGGCCAGAAGATCCTTGGCCATGACCAATCCATCCACGCCGTCGATCCGGTCGCGGTAGACGGGGATGCGGGAATATTTCTCGACGATGAAAAGATGGCGGAGCTTCTGGATGGTCGCGTCGCGGCGGATGCAGACCATGTCCACCCGCGGGGTCATGACCTCGCGGACGATCGTGTCTCCGAACTCGACCACGTTCCGCAGCAGCGCGTCTTCGCCCTTCTCGATGATGCCTTCTTCCTCGGCCTCGTCGAGGAACGTCTCGATTTCCTCCTCCCCGGCCTCCCGGTCCTCGGGCCCGGCCTCTTCCTCCTTCTGCTCCTCGCGGACTGAGAGCCAGCGGACGAAGGCCAGGACGGGCGCGCTCAAGGAAAGAAAGAGGCGGTAGGACGGGAGGAAGCGGGAGAGGCAGCGGTCCCGCCCGGCGGCGGCCAGAAGGCGGGGAACGATGTCGAAGAAAACGGCGTAAACGACGGCGGAAAAGAGAAAGAGCCCCAGCGGCCGGGTCCGGAAGGCCGGGAAGATCAAAAAGGCGTATACGGCCAGGGCGATGATCAGGATCATCCGCCAGAATTCGACGGCGATCTTGATGTCGTCGTAGCGGTCGAGGATCCGCGTCCGGTCCGGGTGGTTCCGCTCTTCCAGGAAGCCGCTCAGGCCGACCTTGGAATAACCGGAGAGCGTGATGTGGAACAGCGACAGGGCCGAGGCGGCCAGGACGCACAGCCCCAGCCCGGCCCAGGTGATCGTCGAAATCTCCATCGCTTATTCCCCGGGCCCCGCGGGCAGAGGCCCGAATTTTTCCCGCCGGAGAAGCCGGAGCACCCGGGCTTCCTCCTCCTCGTGGCCGGCTTCATGCTCGTACCCGCAGAGATGAAGAAAGCCGTGGATTGCGAGGAAGGCGAGCTCGGCGTCCAGGCTGTGACCGAGGGCGGCCGCTTGCCGCCGGGCCTGGGGAACGGAGATGACGATATCGCCCAGGTGGCGCCGTCCTCCCTCGCCCCGGCCGTCGACGGGGAAGGACAGGACGTCGGTCGTCCGGTCCTTCCGGCGGAATACCCGGTTCAGGCGGCGGACGAAAGCGTCGCCGGCGAAGACGAGGACGACATCGGCGTTTTTCAGCCGGGCCCGGCGAAGCAGCCGATCGAGCAAGGCCGCGTACCGGTCAGTCCTGATTCGGCTCTTCGACTGGCGGTTGATGATTTCCACCATGGGGGGTCCTCGGGGAAGCCGGCGGTTCGCCGTTCTTGGGGGTTTTTTTCTTGGATTCGAAGTCGAATCCCGGATATTCGATCCGCGGCTGGTAGATGGTTTGGAGGGTCGAGAGGAACGACTGGGCGATCGTTCGGATTTCCCTGAGGGAAAAGGCGCAGTCGTCCAACTGGCCGTCCTGGAAATAATTATCGAAAATGTCGCGGATGACCCGGGCCAGGTGCTCGTCCTTGTGGGACCGGAGGCTGCGCGAGGCGGCCTCGACGGAATCGGCGAGCATCACCAGGGCGGCTTCCCGGGTTTGCGGCGGCGGTCCCGGGTACCGGTAGGTTTCCTCGCCGACATCCTGGATGTCGGGTCCGCATTTTTCCTTGGCTTTCTGGTAGAAGTAGCGGACGATCGAATTGCCGTGGTGCTGTTCGATGATGTCCCGGACCGCCTGCGGCAGGCGCTCCTTCCGGGCGATTTCCAGTCCCTCTTTCACGTGATTGACGATGACCAGCGTGCTGATGCTCGGGGACAGATCCCGGTGGGCGTCGTGTTTGCGGTCCCGGTTTTCGATGAAATACTCGGGCCGCTTGATTTTCCCGATGTCGTGGTACAGGGCCCCGGCCTTGACCAGGAGGGCGTCGAGCCTAACCTTTTCAGCGGCTTTCTCGGCCAGGGTGGAGACGATGAGGGAATGGTGATAGGAGCCTGGAGCCTCGAGGGCCATTTGGCGGAGAATCCCCGATTCGGAGCTGGTCAATTCCAGGAGCTTCGACTGGGTGATGAGCCGGAAAAGACTCTCGAAGATCGGCAGGAAGAGAAAAGCCAGGGCGCCGCTCATCAGTCCGCCCACGACGGACATCATCGTCTCGGCGGCCAGGACGGGGGCCGCGACGACGCGGGGTTGGATGAGAAAAAGGGTGATCACGACGAAAAGATTGACGGGCGTGACGATGAAGAAGCCCGCCCGGAGAGCGTTGGTCCGCTTGGCCCGGCCATAGAACTTGATCCCGTAGATCGCGGCCAGCCCGCCGATCAGGCCGAAGAGCATGAGGTAGAAATCGGCCCCGGTCAGGTATCCGGCGAGCAGGCTGTTGAGAACGACATAGATTAAGGCGACGGCATTGGTCGTGAGAAAGGCGAAGAGAATCGCCCCGAACTGGAACGGAAGGATGAACCGGTACGCCTCGGCGCTGGAAAGAAGGGCGAAGCTTGCATTGGCGGCCGTCGTCGCGCCCAGGAAAAGCCCCAGCTTGTACAGGAGGAGGCTCAAAAAAATCGTCAGCATGATCATCTGGTTGTATTTCCGGGCGGTCGGAAGGGCGTGGAGCGTCCGGAGATAGTACCAGAGCGTCACGAACAGGAGGGCGAAGAGAAAAAAGGCGCCGGTGAAAGAGCCGAGCCAGGCTCCCCGGTCGGCGATCGCCCGGTTGACGGCCGCGATCAGCCGGACGGCGGCCTCGCCGGCTTCGTCGCCCTTCCGGATGATGACCCGCCCCTTCTTGACGGTGAAAAACACGGTTTCGACCGTGGACCAAGCGTTGGTTTTCCGGATTTCCGTTTCGATGCGGTCGAAGGCCATGTTCGGGGCGAGGAAGCCGAACGACAAGCTGAGGAGGAGGCCTTTTTTCCGGGCCGAAAGCTCGAGG
>JAAZPG010000304.1 GCA_012797375.1 Acidobacteriota bacterium | reverse complement strand
GACGATGATCGTCAGCCAGAGGGGGACTCGGTTGGGACCGCCGATCCCGGGGAGGGTCAGGAGAATATAGGAAGCGGCGGTGAGGAGCTTGTCGCCGGCCGGATCCAGAATTGTGCCCAGGCGGCTCCTCTGGTGGAGATGACGGGCGATGAATCCGTCGAAAAGGTCGGAAATCGCGGCGATGAAGAAAATGACCAGGGGCTCGATGGTTTGCCGCTCGAGGAAAGTCCAGATGAACAGCGGAACCAGGAGGATCCGGAAGGCGCTGAGAAGGTTGGGGACGGTCAGGGCCGAGGAAACCCAGTCTTCCGCTTCCGGGCGATCCGTCCGGCTCATTTCCCGGGTTCTTTCGCCAGGCCGGCCAGCAGGTCCAAGATTCGGATCGCCTCCGCGCCGGGCACAGGTTGGTCGGGCCGGAACGTGCGATCGGAGAAGATATCCATAAGTTGGAATGAAACGGCCGCGATGATCGCCGGGGCGTAGGGATGGTCGGCGGGGACATCGGCTAGATTGATCCGCTCGGGCGGGATTTGGACGACGATCGTCCGGCCTTTTTTCCGCAGGTATTCGACCAGGTGGACGACCGTTTCGGCCATCTCGGCCCGGTTCATCGTTTTTTTCGGCTGGAACGTGTGATTGGAATAGATCTCCATGATCCCGGAGGCGGCGACCTTGACGATGAACGTCCGGGCCCAGGAGGTCGAAATGTCGACAAGAACGGGCGGCCGAACGGCTACTCCGATCCAGATGTCATTGAATTTTGCCCCGATCAGGGCGGCCACATCCTCCTTGGTCACGGCCTCCAGGCCGGGGATTTCCCGGTATTCGTCGGGGAGATCGACGACTCCCAGCCGGGTTTTCAGGGCTTCCAGGCGTTCGGCGACCGTTTTATCGGAAGGATCGAGCGCCTGAAGCTTCTGGAAGGCGTCCAGGCTCCGGGAAAATTGGTTCATCTGGTAGAGCGTCTCGGCGTATTCGCGGAGAACGGTTCGGTCCAGGGGATTGTTCTCGGCGGCCAGGCCGAGGTGAAACAAAGCCCGCGGGTAGTCTTTTTCCCGGGTGAACAGACGGGCCAGGGAAACGTGAGCGATCTGAAGCTTCGGGGCGTATTCGAGGACCTTGAGGAAGGCCTCCTTGGCCGCGGCCGTCTTTCCCGTGCGGGCGGCCGCGTCGGCCTCGAGGATCAGGCTTTCGACGATCGCCGTCCGCAGCTCGTCGGCCTCTCTCCGGGCGAAGGCGTTCTCCGGATCCCGTTTCAGCACTTCGAGGTAGGATCGCAGGGCGTCCTCCCGGCGGCCCCATCGCCGGTAGACCTGTCCCAAACCGAGCTGGGACGTGACGGCGTCCGGAGAGACCGTAAGGGAGCCGACAAAATCGGCCTCGGCCGCGGTCAGGTCGTTGCGGAGGAGGGCGATATAACCCATCGCCGTCCAGTAGAACGGATGGCTTTCCCCGAGGCGGAGAACCGCTTTTTCGGCCTTGTCCGCCCGCTCCAGCCGGAGGAGATTCCAGACCTTGTCGACGGCGATCCGGTCGTCCAGAGAGAGAGCCGCGGAGATCTCGGCCGGCGGATTTTCCAGGTAAATGTTCGGCTCGGCGGGCGGGCTTATGGTCGCGCAAGCGGCGGCGGCGAGGACGGCCGCCAGTGTTCCAGCCGTTTTCTTTACCACGTCGGTTCTCCTGAGACGATATAGGCCGCTAGATCAATGAGGCGAGACGGCTCGGCCATGACCCGGGCCTCGAGATGACCGGCCCCTTCCCGTCGCTTCAGAATCAGCGAGCGTTTTTCGAGTGAAGCCCAAATATCCTCCCGGTCATGAGGGACGCGGATATAAAATACCCGGAGGCCTTCGAAAAGTAAAGCGCGGATGCGGCTTTTCAGGGCCGGAAGGCCTTCCCCCGTCACCGCGGATAGATAGACGCTTTCGGTTTCGATCTCGTTGCGGGCGAGAAGAGCGCGGCGGTCGGGGAGACGGTCGATTTTATTGTAGATCCGGATCGTCGGAATGCCCCGGGCCCCGATTTCGGCCAAGGTTTTCTCCACGGAGGCGGCCTGCGCCTCGGCGTTCGGCGCGGAAAGATCGATCACGTGAAGGATCAGGCCGGCTTCGAGGACTTCCTCGAGGGTTGCCTTGAACGAAGAGAGGAGGGCCGGGGGGAGACGCTTGACGAAACCGACCGTGTCGCTGATGAAGTAGGGCAGGCCGTCGGGGAGCGCGGTCCGGCGGACAAGGGGATCCAAGGTGGCGAACAATTGGGGCGAGGTGAACGCCGATTCTCCCGCCAGGCGGTTGAACAGCGTCGTTTTCCCGACGCTCGTGTATCCGACGAGGGCGGCCGTCCGGATCAAGCTTTCCTTCCGGCTTCGGCGCTGGCCGGCCCGGCGGCCGGCGACCGAACGGACTTCGCGGCGGATCCGGGCGATCCGGGCTTCGATCCGGCGGCGATCGGTTTCCAGCTTCGTTTCGCCCGGCCCGCGGGTTCCGATGCCGCCGCCCAAGCGCGAGAGAGCTTTTCCTTTTCCCGTCAGGCGGGGAAGAAGATAGGTCAACTGCGCCAGCTCGACCTGGAGCTTGCCCTCCGTTGTCCGGGCTCTCCGGGCGAAGATGTCCAGGATCAGCTGGGTCCGGTCGATCACCCGAGCTTCCAGGGCTTGTTCCAGGCTTCGCTGCTGGGAGGGCTTCATATCCTGGTCGAAGAGGACCAGGTCGGCGCCCGTTTCCCGGAGGATTCCCTCGATCTCTTCGACTTTTCCCCCGCCGATGAAAGTCCGGGGGTCGGGCGAAGCCCGGGTTTGAAAAACCTTCCGGGCGATCCGGGCGCCCGCCGCCCGGGCCAGGTCTTCCAACTCGGCCATCGATTCGATCGCCTCCGAACGGTCTCTGGACGAGGTCATCAGATGGACGAGAACGGTCCTGTTCATCGCCGCTCCGCCCGTCCCGGCGCCGGCAAAACCGACGCGGGATCGGTTTCATCCGGTTGGATCCAGCGGACGCCGGGCATTTTCCGAAACCAGGTCATCTGCCGCTTGGCGTAATGGCGGGTGTCGATTTTGGTGAGGGCGGCCGCTTCGTCCGGGCAGATTTCCCCCCGAAGGAGGCGGAGGACGTGCTTGTAGCCGAGGGCTTTGAACGGCGCGGCCGATTCCGGAACGCCGCCGGCCAGAAGTCGGCGCGTTTCCTCGATCAAACCGCGGTCGAACATCCGGTCAACCCGCTCCTCGATCCTCCGGTAGAGATCGGCCCGGGGACGGTCCAAGCCGATTTTAACGGGGCGTTCGTCCCCGAGAAGTCCTTCGGTCCGTTTGAAGTGCTCGGAGATCGGCCGCCCGGTGAGGGTGAAGACTTCCAGCGCCCGGACGATGCGGATCCGGTCGCGCCGGCCGGTCTTTGCCGCGTAGGCCGGATCGACGGCGGCCAGGCGCTCCCAGAGGACTTCCGGCCCGCGCTCGCCGGCTTCGGCGTCCAGGGCTGATCGGACGGCCTCGTCCCGTCCCGGACCCGGGAAAAGACCGTCCTCGAGGGCTTTGAAATACAGGCCCGTCCCGCCGACGACGAGGGGGATCCGTTCCCGTTCGCGGACGGCCGCGATCGCCTCCGAGGCAAGGGCGGCGAAATCGGCGGCGTGGAATTGCGTCCCAGCGTCGGCCACGTCGATGAGGTGATGGGGCACGCGGGCCCTGTCCTCGGCCGAGGGCTTGTCCGTGCCGATATCGAATCCGCGGTAGACCTGCATGGAATCGCAGCTGATGATCTCGCCCCCGCGCTCTTCCGCCAGGCGGAGGGCGAAGGCGCTTTTCCCGGACCCCGTCGGGCCGAGGATGAAGACGAGGATTCGTTCAAAGGATGACAAAGCGGATGATGAAGACGGCCGTCCATACGGTCGTCAGGAGAAGAAGGGCGAAGACCTGCCGGCGGCTCAAGCGCATCCGATTTTCTCCAGATTCCGGACGAGCGCGGTTTCCTGGCCCGGCCCCAGGGTTTTCCGGACCGCCAACACCTCGGCTGTCAGGATTTCGTCATAGCCTCGGACGATGGTCCGGAACACGTCCTCGGGCAAATGCTCGACGCTCAAGCGAAGGGCGGCGTCCACTTCCACCTTTCCGTCGAACTGAAGGGCCATTTTTTGGAAAAGCGGCCCCAGGGAAGGGCGGATCTCGTCGAGCGCCCGGTTTAAAACGGTGACGGCGACCGGGCCGATTTCCTTGGAAACGAATTTGAAAATGAAGGCGCATTTTTCATTGAGGGCTTCAAGGATTCGACCTTGTTCCGCCCCGGGCGAGACGGCCGGAGTTTTCTTAGCCGCCGAGGGTTCGGCCGGAGCCAGAATGCCCAGGCAAAGGAAGGCGAATAGGATTTTCCGGCTTTCCCGGGCCCCGAGCTCGCTCCGCTCCTGGAACCTGCGGAGGGAGGGAGCGCCGCTGAGGATCTGGAGGGCGTAGCGCTCGGGCGGCTCGAATTTCAGGAGGGGGAGGAAAAACGGGGCGGAAACGCGGACCGGCTCTTCCTCGCTCGGCAGGCGGCGGGCGATCATCGCGTCGTTTTGCATCTGCCGGATCCCCTCGAGAATCAGGTCGGGGGTCTGGAGCCGGCCGAGACGGTGGCCGCCCGCGAGCACGGACTCGGGATCGAAAGAATACTCCCCGTCTTCCCGGTCGAAGAGGGTGAACATCCGGCGGGCGAAAAAGGATTCGGCCAGGCTCCAAAGGGGGATCGGGCCGAGAAGTCCCAACTCGCCCAAAGCCTTGAGAACGGTGAGATTCTGACCCGAAGCCGTCCGTTCGACGCGGGCCGCTTGTTCGGTCGACAGAACTTTTTTCCGGACCAAGGCGGCTAAAAAATCCTTGGGATCAGATCCGGATTGGGTGACGAGAAGGTGTCCCTTGTCGAAAAAGACGATTCGTTCCCCCTTTTCGCTCCGGACGGTCAGACGCCCGGTTCGTTCCTGTCTCCAGAGATCGTGCAAAAGGCGGGGAAACGGGATATCCGCCAGCGTTCCTTCCAGCGGGCGTTCTTTCGACATGCCTTTAATTTATCGTCCGGCGGCGGGGCTGTCAACGCAGTCCAAAGAGGGAAGGGAAACGCCGATTCATCGCGTTTCCCCGGTTTTGCTCCGCCGGGCGCGGAAATAAGGTGAATTAGCCTGTGTCTCCCTATCGGGCTCAGCCCAACATGGACCGGCTGAGGAGGCCGAGGGCGATATTCACCGCGACTTTGGCCGCCCAGAAGGCGTAGGAAAGAATCATTCCTTTTTTCAAGGGGATTTTGAACGCCGCGGCGAGACCGAATCCCAGCACGCCGAACATCCACAGCTGGAAGAAATCGACCTGGCCGAGGAGGAGGTAGGTCAAAGACGTGATTTCAGCGCCGGGGGCTAGAAGGGCCAGGCTGGTCGATGTTTGAATCACCGATTTCCGGATGAGGATCAGGGCGGCTCGGACAAGATTGCCGAGCAGCCCGTCGATCAGCTTGGCGTGGAGAAGAACGGAGAAAACGGGAAGGAAGGCGCCCTCCGACGAAAACATCCGGCCGAAAATGAGGAGAAACAGGGCTTGGATCGCGAGGAACACGCCGGCGAAGGCCGGCGAGACGACGAGCGAGCGAAAGGCCAGCCCGCCCGGCTTCGGATTTTCCATCCGGGCCATCATCTCGTCGAACCGCTCCTTGCCCATCCGTTCTTGGATCTTGACATTGTCCTTCAGGGCCGCGGCCGAGTCCTTGGCGCTGTACGGCGCCGCCACATAAGAGAAAACGGCCGTCAGGGCAAGGATGAGAATCAGGATCGCGGCGATCGGTTTGGGCCGGGCGGCCGCGTCGGCCATCGTCCGGGCCGGTTCGAAAAAAACGCCTTGAATCCGCTGGGCGAACGTCATGTCAGGCTCCTTTCCGCTCCTCTCGCTCAATTCCGCCGTCACGAAGATGGATGATCCGGCCGGCTTGTTCGGCCACGCTTCGGTCATGGGTGACGAGGACGATCGTGTGCCCTTCGCCGTGAAGCTTGTGGAAGATCTTCAGGATTTCGCCGCCGGTCCGGGAATCAAGATTGCCGGTCGGCTCATCGGCTAAAATCAGGGCCGGTTCGTTGACGAGAGCCCGGGCGATCGCGACCCTCTGGCGCTCTCCGCCTGAAAGCTCGGGGGGGCGGTGGTCCATCCGGTCGAGCATCTCGACCTCGGCCAAGGCGGCCCGGACCTTCGTTTCCCGTTCTTTTTTCTTTGTTCCTTTGTAGATCAGGGGCAGTTCGACATTATGGAACGCCGTGGCCCGCGGAAGAAGATTGAACACCTGGAAAACGAATCCGATGTCCCGGTTGCGGACTTGGGCCAGCTCGTTTTCGGTCATGGCCGAGGCCAACTGGCCGTTCAATGTGTAGGAGCCGCTCGTCGGCGTGTCGAGGCAGCCGATCAGATTCATAAGAGTCGATTTTCCGGAGCCGGAAGGCCCCATGATGGCCACGATCTCCCCCTTTTGGATCTCGAAGGACACGCTCCGGAGCGCCTTGACTTGGGTCTTGCCCAGGTCATAAGTCTTGGAGAGATTCTCGACCTTGATCACCAGGGGAGGGGAAGCGCTCATCTTTCGGTTTTTTCCTTCCGAACGTCCGTCTTGATCAAGTCCCCGTCCTTGAGGGTGCGGAGCGCGTCGTACGGTCCGGAGATGATCGTCTGGCTTTCGGTCAGGCCGGAAGCGATTTCGACCTCCAGCTCGCCCATGATTCCTTTCTGGACGGGGACGAACCGGGCCCGTCCGTGCTCGACCACGAACACGCCTTCCTCCGTCTTTTCCCGGGATTTTGGAGACGTCCCGCCGGCGGGCTCGGGCTTGTCCCGGACGACGAGGGCCGAGATCGGCACGGCCAGCACGCCCTCTTTCCGGGAGGTGATGATGTCGGCGCCGGCCGATAAGCCGGGCTTGAGGCCGGGGGAGGGATTCTCCAGGGTCACGACTACTTTGAAGTCTTTGGATTCCTGGGTGGTCGACGAAGCCAGCCCGGATTTCTGCAGCGCCGAGGAGCCGATCTCGGTCACTTTTCCCTTGAAGACCTCGTTGGGGAAGGCGTCGACCCGGACTTCGGCGTCTTGGCCCAGGACGACCGCGACGACATCGGTTTCGTCCACTTCCACTTCGACCTCCATGACCGAAAGATCGGCGATGGTCATGAGGACCGTCCCGGGATTGTTCATCGTCCCTATGATGGCGACTTCGCCCTCCTCCACCCGGAGGCTCGTGATGATGCCGTCGATCGGGGCGGTAAAGACCGTCTTGGAGAGATTGTCCAGGGAGCTTTTCAGGGAGGCCTGGGCTTGGGCGATCTGAAAATCGATGGCTTTCAGCGAGGCCTCGGAGATTTCCCATTGAACCTTGGCCTGTTCCAGCTGCTCTTTGGAGATCAGCTCGTTGTCGTAAAGGTTTTTTTGGCGTTCATAGAAGCTCCGGTTCTTGGCCAGCTGGGCCTCGACCTTGATCCGCTCGGCCTGGGAGCTCTGGATGAAGGCCCGATCGTGGTCGGCGTTGGCTTCATACTGGGAGGGATCCAGTCCGAGGAGAAAGTCGCCGCGCTTGACCTCCTGCCCTTCCTGAACTCCGATCTTGATGATTCGGCCGGGGATTTGGGCCGACAGGTTGATGTTCTTTTTCGGCTTGATTTCCCCCGACGCGGAGATGAGGGATGTCAGGTCCCGGCGGCCGGCTTTTTCGGTTGTCGCCCGGATGGATTTTTCCCTTCGGGTGGAGAGATTGAGGAGGATGACGAAGCCGATGAGGGCCGCGGCCGCGATGATCAAGACGGCTTTTTTCTTTTTTGTCATGGATTGAGCCTTGTCCG
>JAAZPG010000303.1 GCA_012797375.1 Acidobacteriota bacterium | reverse complement strand
TCTACCCGGATGCAGCGGACGTCCTGGGCGGGCAATCCGGTTCCAGACGTGTGCGATGTCCAGGCCGCTCCGTCATAGACCGAAATCCCGCCGCTCGTGGCGAACCACATCCGGCCGGAGGCGTCCTGGGCCAGGTCGTAGACGGTCGAATTGACTAAACCGTCGTTTTCTTCATAGGTGCGCGTGAAAAAGCTCTGAGCCGCCGACCCCGGAGCCAGAAAAACAAGGGCGAGGACCACCCGCAACCCTTTGCAGAGCTTCATCATGAAATTCCGCTTCCATTCTAACAAACGATACCGCGACCGGCAAACGGGGGGAGATGCCGGGGAGACTCAGAGCCCGAGGGAGACGCGGACGGCCGCGATCAGGTCGGCCTCCTTGAACGGCTTGGCGAGACTGAGGCCGAGGCGGGCTTCCCGGATCCGGCGCAGCACGGCCTCGTCGTCCGTGGCCGAGAGAAAAATCACCGGGATGCTCTTTTCGGCTTGGATCCGCCCGGCCGTTTCCAGGCCGTCGAGCGGGCCTTTCAAGGTGATGTCCATCAAGACGAGGTCAGGATTTTTTTCCCGGGCGAGGGTGATGGCCTTCTCCCCGGACGAGGCGAGGCCGCAGACGGCGAAGCCGGCGCTTTCCAATCGGACCTGGATTTCCATGGCGATGATGATCTCATCCTCGACGATGAGGATGAGGGGGCGGCCGGCGGCTTCGGTCATGTCATAGGATTCCGAGAAGGAGCCCCAGGTAGATCATCGTCAAGGCGACGAGGATCACGATCGTGCTCCAGGCTATGATATTGCATCCTTTTTTGTTGACATATTCACCCATGAGCTTTTTGTCGTTGGTCAGAATGAGCATGAAAACAAGGATGAGGGGAAGGGCGGCGCCGTTGACGACCTGGGAAATATACATGACCGGGAAAAGGGGGATTCCGGGGATCAGGACGATGGCCGCACCCAAGACGATCAGCATCGAGTAAAGTCCGTAAAATTGCGGAGCTTGGGAAAATTTTTTATCCACGCCGTTTTCCCAGCCCATGGCTTCGCAAACAACGAAGGCGGTGGACAAGGGGAGGATCGAGGCGGCGAACAGCGACGCGTTCAACAAGCCGAAAGCGAAGAGAAAGGCGGTGTATTTCCCGGCGAGCGGCCGGAGCGCTTGGGCGGCGTCGGCGGCCGTCTCGACGCGGATCCCCGCCGGGAACAGGGTCGCCGCGCAAGTCAGGACGATGAACGCCGCGATCAGCGTCACGATGACGCTGCCGATGATGACGTCCCAGCGGGCGAACCGGTAATTCTTCAAAGCGATGTTTTTTTCAACGATCGACGCTTGGAGGTAGAACTGCATCCAGGGCGCGATCGTCGTCCCGATCAGTCCGATGATCATCCCCATCCCCACGGAGGAAAAATCGAAGTGCGGCCGGACAAAACTTCTCCCGATCGCGGCCCAATCGGGCTTGGCCAGGAAGCCGGCCAGGATATAGGTGAGGTAAAAAAGACAGGCGGAGAGAAAGACCTTTTCGATGGAGCGGTACGTGCCCTTGATGACAAGAAGCCAGACGGCCGCGGCCGCCAGGGGGACGGAGAGGTATTTCGAGACCCGGAAAATCTCCAGGCTCGAGGCCACGCCGGCGAACTCGGCGATGATATTGCCGATGTTCGTGAGGACGACGGCGAAAAGGAGGTAAACGGTGATCTTGACCCCGAACCGCTCGCGGATCAGGTCGGACAACCCCTTTCCCGTGACGACGCCCATCCGGGCGCTCATCTCCTGGACGATCATCAAGGCCAGCATGATCGGGACGAGCGACCACAGGAGGGAATATCCGAAATGGGCTCCGGCCATGGAATAGGTCGCGATCCCGCCGGCGTCGTTGTCCACATTGGACGTGATGATCCCCGGGCCGGCGATGGACAAGAACAGGAGAATCGATTTCCAGCGGAGGCGGAGTTGTCTCATCGGAGGGACGAACTCGCGTTCACCCGGCCAGCCGCTCTTCCATGATGTCCGTCAGAGTGATCAATCCTTCCATCCTCCCATCCTTGTTGACCACAGGAACGGCCAAAAACTTGTATTTCTTGAAAATGTCCGCGACATCCCCCACGTCGTCCTGCGGATCGATGGTCACCAAGCGCTCGTTCATGAACCTCCCGATCGGAGCGTTCGGCTCGCCGATGATGAGATGGCGGAGGGTGGCGACTCCGCGCAGCCGGCCGTCGCCGGAGGTGACGTAGATATAGGCGACCGACTCGAGGGGGTAGGTCGTCGCCCGGAATTCCTCGATCGCCTGGCCGATCGGGGTATCCTCCGAGACGGAGAAAAAGTCCTTGGTCATGATGCCGCCGGCCGTTCCCTCCTTGAATTGAAGAAGGGCCGTGAGGGCCTCGGCCGACGGCTTCTCCATCGACCGGACGAGCCGGTCCTTCTGATCCGCGGGAAGTCCGGCCAAGAGATCGGTGGCTTCGTCGGGGGCCATTTCCTCCAGGATGTCCGAGGCCCGTTCGACTGGGGAGGATTCGATGAGAGAGATCTGGAGCTTCGGATCCTCCACTTCTTCCAGGGCTTGAGCGGCGGTTTGAAGATCCAGGGAGCGGAAGAGAGAGGACCGGTTGGTCCGGTCCAGCTCCTCCAGAATGTCGGCCAGGTCGGAGGGGTGGATCGTCCGAAGCCATCGGGCGGCGACGTTCAGCTTCAGCTTCTTCTTGTCGGGATCGGCCATCAGAGGCTGGACATATTTCCAGGAAATGATCTTTTCCTCGGCGCGGTAGTCGAAGAGCCAAAGATTGATCTTATCCGTCAGGCGGAGCCAGCCGAGGCGGCGGAGAAGCCCCCGCCAACCGAAATCCACGTGGGCGACCCGGAGATCCCGATTGACGCTCAGGAGATGGATGTCATTGACCCGTTCGATCTTGGCCCCGGAGGTGTCGACGACTTGCTTATCCAAAAGTTCTTCGCGCAGCCAAATTTCATCAGACGCCGTCGCCGGAGAAGGAAATGTCTTTTCGGCTTCCCCGGACAGACGGATCGCCGCCGCATCGAGCCGTTCGACGGCCGCCCATTCCACTTCGCCCAGCTTGGGGAAGCGGCGTTTCCGGACGGCTAAGCCGACGATCGGGGGGTACGGCTCGTTCAGGCGGATCTTGAGGTCGTGAAGCTTCCCGATTGTTCCGCCGGCGGCCGAGACGACCGGCCGGTTCAGGATTTCCGAGATGTAAAAAAAACGTCCGGCCGGACCGGCCTTCCCGGGCGTTTCCGTTTGTCTGCGGCTCATGCGGACCTGTTCCTCCCTGGAACGAGGCGTTCTCGCGGACGGAGGATTATTTCGCCTCGGCCCAGCTGGCCCCCCAGCCGAGCGAAACCTTCAAGGGTACGCGGAAGCCGGGGCAGGCCGACTCCATGACGTTTCGGACCAGGCCGTCCAGGATGGAACGTTCTTTTTCCGGCGCTTCGAAGACGAGCTCGTCGTGAACCTGGAGAATCATCCGGGCGGCGAGCGCTCGCCGCCCGAGTTCCGCGCCCGCCGCGATCATGGCTTTCTTCATGATATCGGCCGCCGTTCCCTGAATGGGCATGTTAAGGGCGATCCGCCGCCCGGCATCCCGGGCCGTCCGGTCCGACTGCTTGAGCTCGGGAACCGGACGCCGCCGGCCGAACAGCGTTTCGGCGTATCCCCGGGAGGCGGCCGAGGCGACGAGTCCTTCGAGATAGGCTTTGACCCCGGGAAACCGTTCGTAGTACTTGTCGATGTATTCTTGGGCTTCCCGGGTCGACGTTTCAAGCTCCCGGGCCAGGGAAAAGGCCGAGGCGCCGTAGATCAGGCTGAAATTGATGATTTTCGCCCGGCGTCGCCGTTCCTCATCCGTCCCGCCGGCGTTTCGGCCGAAGACCCGGTCGGCCGTCTCGGCATGAATGTCCCGGCCCCTGCGGAAAATGTCAATGAGGGCGGGATCCTCGGAGAGATGGGCCAGCACCCGGAGCTCGATCTGGGAATAATCCGCGGCCAGAAGAAGGCGGCCCTTTTCAGGAATGAAAGCCGCGCGGAAGCGCTTGCCGATCGGTCCGCGGGCCGGGATGTTTTGCAGATTCGGGTCGGAGCTGGAGAGACGGCCGGTCGAGGTCACGGCCTGGTTGTAGGAGGTGTGAATGCGGCCGTCGGCCGGATCGATCAAGGCGGGCAGGGCGTCGGCGTAGGTGGACTTGAGCTTAGCCGTCTGGCGATATTCGATGACGAGGGGGACGACGGGATGAAGATCGCGGAGCCCGTCGAGGACGTCGATGGCG
>JAAZPG010000302.1 GCA_012797375.1 Acidobacteriota bacterium | reverse complement strand
AGGCGAAATTCTGGATTTCCAGGGTCTGGTTGCGGAGGGTCCGTTTGAGGGTCGGCCAGACGCCCGATTCGACCAGGGCGTCCAGGGCGTTGAGGACGAGAAATCCGCCGTTGGCCTTGAGAAACGAGCCGGCCTTGATCTTGGTGAAATCGGTCAGCCAAGACCCGAAGCGGGAGATCGACGAGTCGATCGAGCCGAACAGGTTGACGTAGCTCGGATTGGTTTCGATCACCACCGGGGCATGGTCGAGCCCGGTGTTGTCGATCAGGAGATTGACCCGGTACTCGAGGAACGGGTCGACGGGAAGCTCGCCCCGCTTGTCCTCTTCTTTCTTCGGATCGCTTTTAAAGAGATCGATGTTGCCGATGAGCCCGGCCTCGACTTCGTCCAGGTATTCGGCGACCTTGGGCTGGGGGAACCGGGTCCGGATCTCGTCCACGGCGGCGGCGATGACCGGGGTGATCGATTCCTTGTCGAAGGATTTCAGGTCGAGCCGCGTCTTGTCGTCGATTTCCCGAAGCTCCTCGAAGATCGCCTCGAGTTTTTTCGAAAGGTCGGCGTATTTCGTCTTGAGGGTGGAGAGCGTTTTTTCGTCGAACTTCTTCTCCCGGGCGGCCTGCTCGAGCTTGGGAAAGGGGACGGGCTGGTCGTCGATGACCGGGATCAGGTCGGGCTTCACGAACAGGCCCATTTGAACCTGGATGACGCTGAAGCCCTCCTTAGCCGTTTCTTCCTCGAAGGCTTTCAGGATCTCTTTCTGCCGGGCTTGCTGGCTTTCGATGATGGCGTCCCGGTGCTCGGTGTAATAGGGGCTTTTCAGCCAGTCCGGGATGCTGTGCTGGAGGCGGGAGATGAGATCGTTCATCGCCTCGACGAACGACCGGCCCTGGCCGGCCGGGAGCTGGATCAGCCAAGGTTCGTCGGCATTGCGGAAATTGTTGACGTAGAGGAGGTCGTCCGGCGGCGGATCGCCCTTCTTCAGGCGCTCGAGAAGCTGCTTGATCGAGGTCGTCCGGCCGGTGCCGACCATCCCGGTGATGAAAATGTTATAGCCGAGGTTCTTGATGTCGAGGCCGGTCTGCAGGGCCCGCAAGGCCCGGTCCTGGCCGATGATGCCGTCGCAGGCGGGGCAGTCGGCCGAGGAATCGAAGGGAAGAGCGGCGGGATCGAAGGAGGGACGGAGCTCTTCGACGGGGACGGTGACGGGCGTTTTCGCTTCGGCCATGATTCCTCCCGGGTTAAACGATCGGCTTTAATGTACACGCCCGCGCGGCGAAACACAAGGAAACGAATCGCGCCATCTGAAATCTTACCGAAGGGTGATATATCTTGCCATTTAAAAATCTTACCGGGACTGGACAAGGAAAAGGACGTTTTTTACGCTCTCCTCTTTATCTGAGGAGGGCGGAGAATGAGCCGGAGGGAGCTCATGGAATCCAGGTCAAAACGATATCGTCAAGCCTTAAGAACTTCAAAAAAGAGGATTTTAGACGAGGTCTGCGCCACGGCCGGTTTTCCTCGAAAACGCCTCGTTCCCCTTGAAATAACGTTCCGGGAACGGCCGAAGCCGTCCCGAAAGCCGGGGAGGGGAAGCGCCCTTGAGCCGGAGATGATCCCGCCCGGCCGGGGGAAGTGCAAAACGAACCTGCTTCTGTTAAAATAAACCGCACCTGACAAGCCCCCTTGCTGACCGCCCGTCGACCCGGATTCGGCGACGAGGCGGCGCCGGAGGCGAAAGGGAGAAACGATGAAAATACATGAAGGAAAGCTGCAGGCCAAGGGGCTGAAGATCGGAATCGTCGTCAGCCGCTTCAATTCCTTCCTGACCGACAAGCTCCTGGACGGCGCCTTGGACGCCCTCCGGAAGCTCGGGGCCGAGGAGGCCGACATCACGGTCTGCAAGGTCCCGGGGTCTTTCGAAGCCCCCCTCGTCGTCAAGAAGCTCGCCGCCTCGGGCCGGGTCGACGGCCTTGTCTGCCTGGGCGCGCTGATCCGCGGCGAAACGCCGCACTTCGATTTCCTGGCGGCCGAGGTGACCAAGAGCTTGTCCCAGATCTCCCTGGAAACGGGCGTTCCGGTGACCATGGGCGTCCTGACCGTCGATTCGATCGAGCAAGGCATCGAACGCTCCGGAACGAAGGCCGGCAACAAGGGCTGGGACGCCGTCGGCTCGCTCGTCGAGCTGCTCACCCTCATCGAGGCCGCCAAGCTGTAAGGCATGGGCAGACGGCGCGGCGCCCGGGAAACGGCCCTCCAGATCCTTTACGAGCTCGAATTCAACGAGTCGGGTCCGGAGGAGGTCCTGCGGCGCAGGAAAGCGGAGAAACCGGCCGGCGCCGGGGCGGGGGAGTACGCCGCCTGGCTCGTCCGGGGAGTTTTCGGCCGGCGATCGGAGCTCGACGACCGCATCCAGGGCGCGGCCCGCAATTGGCGGGTGGCCCGGATGGGGCTGGTCGACCGGAACATCCTCCGCCTGGCCGTCTACGAAATGCTCGAGGAAAAAACGCTCGTTCCGGCCATCATCATCAACGAGGCCGTCGAGATCGCCCGCCGCTTCAGCGGCGGGGAATCGGCGGGTTTCGTCAACGGCGTTCTCGACGCCGTCCGGCGGGCGCTTTCCGGCGAAGCCGGAGCAAATCACACATCCGAGAAGAATGAACATGACCGATCCCCAAAACCCCAAACCCCTCCCCGGCCCGCCCGAACCCCCCGCGGAGGCGGACGGCGGACCCCGTCCGGCCGATGAGCTCCGGCGAAGCGAGCAGGAGCTCGTCCGGGCGGATAAATACCGCCGCCTGATCGCGGCCGGCGTGGATCCGTTTCCGGCCAAGGCCGGGCGGACGCATTCCGTCACCGAGCTCGTCGAAGCCTATGCCGCCCGTTCCGCCGAGGAGGTCGAGGCGGCCGCCGTCTCGGTCGTCGTCCCCGGGCGGATGATGACCGTTCGCCTGATGGGGAAGGCGTTGTTTTTCCACATTTCGGACGGCCGGTCCAAAATCCAGGTTTACCTCCGGACCGACAAGGTCGGCCCCGAGGCCTACGAGCTCTTTAAGCTGATCGACATCGGCGACATTCTTACCGTGTCCGGGACGCTGTTCAAAACCCGGACCGGGGAATTGACCGTCCTCTGCTCATCGTACGTTTTTCTGGCCAAGTGTTTTCACCCGCTGCCGGAGAAATGGCACGGCCT
>JAAZPG010000301.1 GCA_012797375.1 Acidobacteriota bacterium | reverse complement strand
TCATAAGGAAATCCGGGAGAAAAAGCGAATCGGGGAAAGCGGGCGTTCAGGACGCCCGCTCCGCCGGCCTCTTGATGATCAAGACCGTCCGGTCGTCGTCGGGATCGGCCCCGCCGGTGAATTCGCGCAGGTCGGAAAAGATCGCTGCCAGGATTTCCCCGGCCGTCCGGCCGGCCAAGCGGCGGACCGCCCGGACGATCCGGCCGGTTCCAAATTCCTCGCCGGCCGGGTTGCGGCATTCGGAAATGCCGTCGGTGTAGAGAACAAGGATGTCCCCGGCTTCCAAGGCCGCCCGGCCTTCCTCGTAGGTGCTTTCAGGGAGCATGCCCAAGGCCATGCCCGTCCCTTCCAAGGAGAGCTCGTTTCCGCCCGCCTTCAAAAGAAGCGGCGGATTGTGACCGGCGTTGACGTAGCGGAAATCGCCCGTGGATGGGTCGAGCTCGCCGTAGAAAAACGTGATAAACACGTTGGGTGCGGAGCTGCGATGAATGAAATTGTTGAGCTTGAAGGCGAGATCGGCCGGACCCATTCCGGGCCGGGCTTCCGATTGGAGGGCCGCCCGGAGGGAGGCCATGAGAAGCGAAGCGCTGACCCCCTTGCCGGCGACGTCGGCCACGGTCGTTCCCAGCCGTCCGTCGGCCAGCGCGATGAAATCGAAATAATCTCCGCCGACGTGGAGAGACGGAGTGGATTCGGCGATGATCTCGAAATCGCCGCAGACCGGGCATTCCTTAGGCAGGAGTCCCCGCTGGATTTCCGCGGCCAAGCGCAGCTCGCGCTCCATCCGGTCCCGGATCAAGCCGTCCTCCACCAGGCGGGCGTTTTCGATCTTTACCGCGGCCAGGTTGGCCATCAGCGTCAACAGCCGGAGATCCTCGTCGGTGAACGATTCCCGGCTCGAAACGCGCTCGGCGCAGACGACGCCCAAAATCTCCTTCTCCGTCTCCAAGGGGACGCACATCGCCGAATGCAGCCCCATGTCGATGACGCTCTGGCGGTCGGCGAACCGCGGGTCCTCGGCCGCGTCGGTCGTCAGGACGGAAAGCCGCCGGGACGAGGCCATTTCCACGAGGCCGCGGCTGATCTGCATCGGCCCGCTTTTCAACTGGGGATTGCCGATCCGGACGGCTCGGGGGACGAGCTTTTCCGGATCCCCTTCCTTGAGGAACAACGCCCCGCGGTCCATCGGAAGGTGGGAGGCGATCAGATCCATGACGTATTCCAAGAGTTCTTGAAGGGGCTTGTGGAAAAGAAGGGCCCGGCTGACCTCGTTGATGACAAGAAGAAGCTGGTCGGCCCGCGTCCCCGGTCCGGAGGGCTCCAGCCGTCTGGCCCCGGCTTCCGTGCTCCGGGTGATGATGTCCCGGGAAGGAACGGCCGCGCTGACCCGGACGGCGGGATTGGGCGAATCGGTGATTTCGACGGCCGCCGTCCACGGCCGGTCGAAACAAATCCGGACCGCCCCGACGGAGATCTCATCGCCCGGCGCGAGAAGGACGGGTTCGACGATGCGGCGGCCGTTGACCATCGTCCCGTTCTTGCTGCCCGCATCCTCCACCGTCCAGCCTCGCGATGTCCGCCGGATCCGGG
>JAAZPG010000300.1 GCA_012797375.1 Acidobacteriota bacterium | reverse complement strand
CGGCGGCCGGCGGGATCCCGCCGGAAATGATCAGGAGCCGAGGGCTTTGATTTCCGCGATCAAGGCGGGCACGACCTGAAACAGGTCGGCCACGATTCCGTAATCGGCCACCTTGAAGATCGGGGCTTCGGGATCCTTGTTGACCGCGACGACCACCTTGGACGAGGACATGCCGGCCAAGTGCTGGATCGCTCCGCTGATCCCGAAGGCAAAATAAAGATTGGGGCTGACGGTTTTGCCCGTTTGGCCGACTTGGTGGGAATGGCCGATCCAGCCGGCGTCGACGGCCGTCCGGGACGCCCCGACGGCCGCCCGCGGAAGGACCGCCGCCAGATCGGAAAGCCGGGCGAATCCTTCCGGGCCTTTCATCGCCCGGCCGCCGGCGACGACGATATCGGCCTCGGCCACATCGATCGCCGCCCCGGACTCGCTCAAGATCTCCGCGACTTTTCCGGCGACGGCCCCCTCCGGGATCGCGACCGCGTGGGGGACAACCTCGGCCTCGGGGCCGGGTTCCGCGTCCAGCGGAAAAACGTTGGGCCGGAGGGTGGCGATCGCCGGCCCGGCCGGAAGGGCGAGGGTCAGGAGGGCTTTACCGGCAAAAATCGGCCGGGTGAAGACCAGGCGGCCGCCGGAAACGGAAACGGCCGTGCAATCGGAAGCCAGGGGAACGCCCAGGCGGGCGGCAAGCCGGGGAGCAAGATCCCGGCCCATCGCCGTGGCCGGAAAGAAGACGGCCCGGGCCGCTGTTTCCCGGACGAGCCCCTCGACGGCCAGGGCGAATCCCTGGCTCGAATAATCGGTTAAGGCCGGATTTTGGAGATGATGGATCTTCGCCGCTCCGGCCGCGCCGATTTCGGCGGCCGCCCCTTCGGGAGCGCTCCCGACGAGGACCGCTTCCGCCGGAAAACCCAGGGCTTCGGCCGCCCTCCGCCCCGCGACGAGCGTCTCCAGCGAGCTTTTCTTGATTTTTCCGTCCCGGATTTCAATAAAGCAAAGAATCATCATCCTTCTCCTCACAGGGCCTTGGCTTCGTTCCGCAGAAGCCGGACCAGTTCCCGGGCCGCTTCCTCGGCCGTACCGGGCAGGATTTTTCCGGCTTGTTTGGCGGCCGGGAGCTCAAGGCTCAGGATCTCCACGCGGGGGACGGCCTCCTCCCCGGACAAGCCGAGCTCGGCGAGCGTCACGACGGGAACGGTTTTTTTCTTGGCGGCCATGATCCCCTTGAGCGTTTCATAGCGGGGCTCGTTCAGTCCCTTCTGGGCCGAGACGACGGCCGGGAGACGGAAGGCGACTTTTTCGAGGGCGCCCTCGATTTCCCTGCAGGCTGCGGCTTCTTGGCCGCTGATTTCGAGCTTGGTGACAACGGTGGCTTGGGGAAGCCCGAGCATCTCGGCGACCATCGGCGGAACCGCGGCGTTGTCGGATCCGACCGACATCCGGCCGAAGAGAATCAGGCCGGCGTCGGGCTGACGGGCGCGGACGAAGGCGGCCAGGACGCGGGCGATCCGCAGGGGATCGTACGCCTCCCGGAGGTCGTCCTTGATCAGCACGGCCTCGTCGGCCCCCATGGCCAGGGCTTTGCGGAGAGTCGACAAGGCTTCGTCGGGGCCGAAAGAAACGGCCGTGACTTTGCCCCCCTTGGCTTCCCGAAGCCGGAGGGCTTCCTCAAGGGCGTACTCATCATAAGGGCTCAGGACGAAATTCAAGCCTTCCTCGACGATGGATTTCGCCTCCCGGTCGATTCGGATCCGGGATTCGGTATCCGGCACACGCTTGATGAAGACAAGGATATTCATCGGTTTCTCCTCACATTCATTCCCCGGGCTTGCCGGCTCGCGGCGAGCCCCGGGTTTTCGCCGGCGTCTTTCTCCCCCCTCAGCCGTCGCACCGGCGAAGGAGAAGCGTGGCGTTCGTTCCCCCGAATCCGAAGGAATTCGAAAGAGCGTAAACGATTTCAGCAGACCGGGCCCGGCCCGGAACATAGTCCAGGTCGCAGTCCGGATCGGGGACTTCGTAATTCGCCGTGGGCGGCATCGTCTGGTTCCTGATCGCTAAAGCCGTGATGGCCGTCTCGATCCCGCCGGCCGCCCCGAGGGCATGGCCGGTCATGGACTTGGTCGAGCTGACGGCCAGGCGGACGGCCTGCGATCCGAAGACCTTCTTGATCGCCGCCGTCTCGATCCGGTCGTTGAGCGGCGTGGACGTGCCGTGGGCATTGATGTATTGGACATCGGCCGGGGGAACGCCGGCGTCATCCAGGGCGGCTTGCATCGCCCGCACGGCCCCGTCTCCGTCCTCGGCCGGGGCGGCCGGATGATAGGCATCGCCCGTCATTCCATAACCGACGACCTCGGCGTAAATCCGGGCTCCGCGGCGGACGGCCGCGCCGAGTTCCTCCAGGAGACAGATGCCCGCGCCCTCGCCGATAACGAATCCGTCCCGCGTTTTGTCAAAAGGCCGCGACGCCCGGCCGGGATCGTCGTTCCGCTCCGAAAGGGCCTTCATCGCGCAGAATCCGGCCACGCTCAGCGGCGTGATCGGGGCCTCGGCCCCTCCGGCGATCATCCGGTCGGCCAGGCCGTGCTGGATGATCCGGAAGGCGTCGCCCACGGCGTGGGCGCCCGAGGCGCAGGCCGTGACGGAGGCCGAGTTCGGCCCCCGCGACTTGAAGCGGATGGAGATCCGGCCGCTCGCCTCGTTGATGATCGTGGCGATGAGAAAGAAGGGCGATATCCGGTCGGGTCCTTTTTCCAGGAGGATCTTGTGATACTCCTCGATCGTCCCGATGCCGCCGATGCCGGAACCGACATAAACGCCGCACCGTTCGCCGGCTAAAAGGTCCGGCGGAATCCCGGCGTCCTCGGCGGCCAGAACGGCCGCCCCGATCGCGTATTGGATGAACGGATCCATCTTCCGGATTTCTTTCCGGTCGACAAACCGCAGGGGATCGAATCCCTTGACCTCGGCCGCGATCCGCGTGGCGTGCCGGGAAGCATCGAAACGGGTGATCGGGCCGATGCCGCTCGATCCGGAGATCACGTTCTCCCAGACGTCGGAGACACCTGTGCCCAGGGGCGTGACCAGCCCCACTCCCGTGATGACGACGCGTCTCAGATCGTGGCGATGGTCTCGGGTTTCCCGGCTATTTGGCATGGCCGAGAATGTATTCCATGGCCTTGCCGACCGTCGTCAGCTTTTCGGCTTCTTCGTCGGGAATATCCAGGCCGAATTCATCTTCCAGGGCCATCACGAGCTCCACCGTGTCCAGGGAATCCGCGCCCAAATCCTCGATGAAGGAGGCGTTCTCCGTGACCTGGTCCTCGCTGATGCTCAGCTTGTCGGCCACGATCGTCTTCATCTTTTTCAGCAATTCGTCTCTGTCCATAATGGACCTCCTTGTGAAAATTTGGATCGTCACATATAAAGGCCGCCGTTGACGTGGATCACCTGGCCGGTGATATAGGCCGCGTCGTCGGAACACAGGAACCGGACCGCCTTGGCCACGTCCGCGGGTTCGCCGAACCGTTGAAGAGGGATGAGAGCGAGAAAGGACTGCTTGACCGCCTCCGGAAGACCCAAGGTCATGGGGGTCGAAATATAGCCGGGGGCGACCGCGTTGACCGTGACGCCGCGTGAACCGACTTCCCGGGCCAGCGACTTGGTGAATCCCACGACGCCGGCCTTGGTCGCGGCGTAGTTGGTCTGCCCGGGATTGCCCATCGCGCCAGCGACCGAGGACAAGCTGACGATCCGGCCCGAGCGGGCCGAAAGCATGCTCCGAAGCACGGCCTTGGTGAAATTAAAAATGCCCTTGAGGTTGACGGCCACGACCGCGTCCCATTCCTCCTCCCTCATCCGGAGAAGAAGGTTGTCGCGGGTGATGCCGGCGTTATTGATCAGATGGTCGATTTTTCCGAACTCCTGAACGACCGAGGCGGCGGCCGCCTCGGCTTGGGCGAACGCGGCGACGTTGGCTTCCCGGACGGACGCCCGGCCGCCGGCGGCCTTGATGGAAGCGGCGACGGCCTCCAGCTTTTCCTTTTGGATGTCGACGAGGACGACGACGGCGCCCTCGGCGGCGAAGTCCCGGGCGATCGTCTCGCCGATTCCCTGCGAAGCTCCCGTGACGACCGTGACCTTGTCTTTGAAAATCATCAGGCTTTAACCTCCCCTGGGGCGACCGTCCGGGCGAGTTCCTCCCGGATTCTGTCCTGAACCCGCTTGACGACGAATTCCCGGGCCAGCCGGACGGCGTTTTTAACGGCGTTGGAATTGCTCCGGCCGTGGCCGACGATGCACATCCCATTCAGGCCCAGAAGCTGGGCTCCTCCGTATTCGCTGTAATCCACTCTTTTATAAATCCGCTTGAGATGGCCTTTCATGAGCAGCAGGCCGATCTTGGCGAACAAATTCTTCGTGATTTCGCGCCGGGCCATGTGGAAAAGCGTCTCAATGACGCCCTCGCTGACCTTCAAGGCGACGTTGCCGGTGAATCCGTCGCTGACGATCACGTCGGCTTTTCCCGCGTACAGGTCCTTGCCCTCGATATTGCCGATGAAGTTCAGGCCGGAGACCGAAAGACGGTCGAAGGTCTGCCGGGTCAGCTCGTTGCCCTTGCCCTCTTCTTCCCCGATGCTCATCAGGGCGACCGAGGGATTCGGGCGGCCCATCACCTGCTCCATGAAAACCTTGCCCATGACCGCAAACTGGGCGAGGTCCTCGGTCTGGCAATTGGCGTTGGCCCCGACGTCGAGGAGAAGGGTGTGTCCTTTCAGGGTGGGGATTAAAAGGGAGAGCGCCGGTTTGTTGACTCCCGGCAGGGGGCCGAGAATTTGGCGGGCCATGGCGACGACGGCGGCCGTGTTGCCCATCGAAACGAAGGCGTCGGCCTGTCCGTCCCGGACAAGCTGGATTCCGATCCGGATGGAGGAGCGCTTTTTCCGCCGGAGGGCGAACATGCCGTCTCCCATGCCGACGGACTCGGGGGCGTCGATGATGGGGAAATCCGAAGGTTTTCCCCCCCAGCGGGCGACTTCCGGGCTGATCTGTTCCTTCGCTCCGACAAAAACGACGTCCAGGTCATTTTCCTTGGCGGCCTGGACCGCCCCCGGGATCGTGATCCGGAGACCTAAATCCCCCCCCATCGCGTCAACGGCGATTTTCATCCGACGAGAATCCAGAATTATTTTTCGGCGGCTTTGATCACCGGTCGACCGCGGTAATAACCGCATTCCGGACAAGCATGATGCGGCATCTTCGGCGTTCCGCAATTGGGACAAGAGGAGAACGACGGCACGGTCATGAAATCATGCGCCCGGCGGCGGCCCTTGCGGGCATGCGAGTGTCTGCGTTTGGGATTCGGCATTTATTTTCCCTTATCTTTCCTAAGAATTTTTAGCGGCTCGAGACGGACATCCGTTTCCTTGACCTGGCAGCCGCAGGCTCCCTCGCGCCGGATTTTGCCGCACACGGCGCACAAGCCCTCGCAGCCGGGAGAGCACAACGGCCGGGCCGGAAACGTCAGGTTCAATTGTTCGAGGATCACCTCCCGGAGGTCGATCCGCCGGCTCCGGTAGAACAGCCGGTCGGCATCCTCGTCGTCGAATTCTTCCTTCAGCTCCTGCATCTCCTCGGGGAGAAAAACCAAGTCGAAGCGGGAATCGACGGGAAACTCAAAAGGCGCGAGGCACCGTCCGCAGGTGAAGCGCAGGACGGTCTTCACGCGGCCCTTGATAAAGACCTCCTCTTCCATCCGCTTGACCGAGAGCTCGGCTTGAACGGGTTGGAGGAAGACGGCGTCTTCCTCGACCAGGTCCACGCTCGGAAAATCGAAATTCCGGCTGATGTCCAGTCCGTCTTTCGGCAACTTATCTATATCAATAATCATAGGTTACACCCGCAAAAGGTCCGCTTATTATACCATGTGACTT
>JAAZPG010000299.1 GCA_012797375.1 Acidobacteriota bacterium | reverse complement strand
CCGGAAAAGCACCGGCGGGCGGGACGCCCGGACCCTGGCCGAGCGGATCGCCTCGAGCCCCAAGACGACGCCGTCCCGGGTCTATGTCCAAGGGATGTTCCGGGAAGACGATTTTAAAAACGCCGGGTTTCAATCCTTCGGAACGGGCGATTTCCGGATCCTGTTCGGAGACTACGAGACGATTGCTTCTTGGCTCTCCCGAAGACGGAAACGAATCCGGAACGTCCACGCCGAGATCACGGCCCGCTATTCCGCCCTTCCCATGCTGGATTTGCGCAAGGTCAAGGCCCGGGTCGAGCCCGGAGCGATCATCCGGGACGGGGCCTCGATCGGCCGCGACTGCGTCATCATGATGGGCGCGGTCATCAATGTCGGGGCCGAAGTCGGCCGGGGGACGATGATCGATATGAACGCCGTCCTGGGAGCCCGGGCGATCGTCGGCCGAAACTGCCATATCGGGGCCGGGACCGTGCTGGCCGGCGTTCTCGAGCCGCCCGGACGGGTTCCGGTCGTGGTCGAAGACCGAGTTCTGATCGGAGCCAACGTCGTCGTTCTGGAGGGCGTCCGCATCGGGCGCGGCAGCGTCGTCGGGGCCGGGGCGATCGTTGTCTCCGACGTCCCGGCCGGCGTCGTCGTCGCCGGAGCGCCCGCCCGGATCATCAAGAACGCGGTCGATGTCGCCCCGGAAAAGATCACGATTGTCGGGAAGCTCCGCCGGCGCTGATCGGCCTTATCCCGAACAGCTTGGCCGTCGAAAAGGATGGATTTCATGGACGTGATTCGGCTGGCCCGGACGTTGATCGACATTCCCTCGGTGACCGGGGCGGAAGGTCCGGCCGTCGATTTCGCCGCCGCCTGGCTGGAAGAGGCGGGCTTCCATGTCGTCCGGCAAGACGTTACTCCGGGACGGGCGAATCTCTTCGCCTCGGCCGGGGAACCGGCCGGCGTCGTTCTCTGCTCCCACTTGGATACCGTCCCTCCTCCGCTTCCCGGCGCCGAGGATGAGACCCATGTCCGCGGCCGGGGCGCCTGCGACGCCAAGGGCTCGATCGCGGCGATGATGACCGCCGGGCGGGCGCTCCTTGCCGAGGGCTTCCGACGCTTCGGGATTCTTCTCGTCGTCGGGGAGGAGACCGACAGCGACGGGGCCCGAGCGGCGGGGAAGCTGAGCGACGGATGCCGGTTCATCGTCATCGGGGAGCCGACCCAAAATCGATTGGCCCTCGGCCACAAGGGCGTGTTCAGCCTGCGCCTGCGGACGGCCGGCCGGGCGGCTCATTCGGCCTTTCCCCATCTCGGGAAATCGGCGGTCGATGGACTTTTGGACGTGCTCCAGGATCTCCGGTCGATCGCCTGGCCGGTTGACCCGGTCCTGGGCGCCTCGACGATCAATATCGGGAAAATCGGGGGAGGGACGGCCGAAAATGTCCTTGCCTCCGAAGCCTGGGCGACGGTGATGATCCGCTGCTCCGTCCCGGTCGCGATCGTCCGGGATCTTGTGTTTCAAGCGGCGGCCGGCCGGGCCGAGATCGAAGTCGTCCTGGAATCTTCCCCGGTGCGTTTTCTCCAACGGCCCGGCTACGAAACGACGATCCTTCCGTTCGGCTCGGATGCGCCGTACCTCGAGGGATTCGGAGGACGGATGATGATCGGCCCCGGCGAACCCGAGGACGCCCACACCGCGGAGGAAAAAGTCGAAAAACGGGCCTTGATCGAAGCGGCCGAGATTTACCGGCGGCTCGTCCGCGATCTGG
>JAAZPG010000298.1 GCA_012797375.1 Acidobacteriota bacterium | reverse complement strand
TTCAGGGCGGGTGAAACGCCGCGGCGGGCGCGCATGTCCCGGATCGCCCGGACGAGATCGAACGCCAGGCCGAAATCCGCCTCGAGCGCGTCGTCCTCCCATTGCGCGTTCGGGACGGGCCAGCGGGCTTGGAGAAGAAGCGGGGATGGCGGGAGCGGGGCCGCGAGTCCTCGGACCGGGCACTGCCCGTTCAGCCGTTCCCAGAGGGCCTCGGTGATGAATGGGACAAAGGGATGGAACAGGCGGAGGACATGGTCGAAGGCCAGGGCCAGGACGGACCGGGCCGTCGGGGCCGCGCCCTCGTCCCTCATCCGGGGCTTGATGATTTCCAGGTACCAATCGCAGAGCTCGCCCCAGAAGAATTCCCGGGCCGCTCCGAGGGCGGCCGATGGATTGTAAGCCTGGAGCTCTTCATCCACGTTCCGGATGACCTTGGAAAGACGGGAAAGGATCCAGCGGTCCTCTGCGGCCAAGTCGGATTCGGAAAGCGGCCGGAAGGGATGCCCGCCGAGATTCTGAAACATGAACCGGGCGGCGTTCCACAGCTTCGTGCAAAAGGCCCGGCCGGTCTCGAAGCGCTCGCTGATGATCTTGGCCGCCGGCAGGTCGGGCATGGTCCCGAGAACGTCGAACTCTTTGCCGGTCCTGGGGTCGATGTACGTGAAGATCGAGCGGCCGTGCTTGGCCGCGGCCAGATCGACCAGCTCGCCGGTGAAGGGCGAGACGGCTTGGACCGGCAGGCGGATGTCCTGGGTTCCCGTCTGCATGTCGCAGAGGACGTAGCGCATCGCGTCCGTCCCGTACTTCTCGATGATGTCCTCGGGATCGATTCCGTTGCCCTTGCTCTTGGACATCCGCTCGCCCTTGCCGTCCTGAATGGTAGCGTGGATAAAGCTGGCGGTGAAGGGAACGTCGCCCCGCAGGTAAAGCCCCATGATCATCATCCGGGCGACCCAGAGGGTGATGATGTCGCGGCTGGTGACGAGGCAGGATCCGGGATAGTAATAATCCAGGCAGTCATCGAGGCCGGGCTCCGGCGGCGTCAGGGGCCGCTGGCCGGGATCGAGGACGGCCGTGGCCGGATCAGGCCAGCCGAGGGTCGAGAGCGGCCAAAGCGCCGAGCTGAACCATGTGTCCAGGACGTCGGGATCCTGAACCAAGCCGGCGGCCTCGAGCTTCGGGGCGTGCAGAGTTTCGGCGTCCTCGTTACGGAGCGAGACGAGGATCGAGTAATTCCGGGCGGGATCGAGGGCGGCGCGCCCGCAGGGCTCGAACGAATCGCCGGCGTCGTCGGCGATCCGGACGCGCATTTCCTCGGCCCCGGCCTGGGGAAGACGGGCCGCGACCTCGGCGATTTTCCCGCCGGGGAACGTTCCGTGCCAGATCGGGATCCGGTGGCCCCACCAGAGCTGGCGGCTGATGCACCAGTCGCGCTTCTCGCCGAGCCAGGCGCGGTAGGTTCCGCCGTAGCGATCGTCGTCGGGGGCGAACGTCAGGCGGCGGCCGGTCGGAGACTTGTAGCCGGGCCGGGAGGCGTCGATGGCCGCCTGAGCCAGTCCGGAGGCCCGGAACTCGTTGGGCGTGCCCGCCCCGCAGACGATGCCGCCGTCCGCGTCGCCCATCCGGACGAACCATTGCTTGCTGAGATACGGCTCGATCGGCGTCTTGGACCGGTCGGAATGGCCGACTTCCATCTCCCGGTCCTCGACGGATTCTAGCAGGTTCCGGGCTTTCAGGTCGGCGACGACCCGTCGGCGGGCGTCGAAACGGTCGACTCCGGCGTAGGGCCCGGCCGAGGCGTTGAGCGTACCGTCGGGGTTGAGGATGTTGATGATCCCGATTTCGTCCTTGTGCCGCTCCCAGACGCCGTAGTCGTTGGGATCGTGGGCCGGAGTGATCTTGACGCAGCCGGTCCCGAGGGCCGGGTCGGCCCAGGAATCGACGATGAGAGGGAGGGGCCGGTCGAGAAGGGGCAGGCGGAGGCGGCGCCCGTCGTGGGCCATGTCCCGAAGGCGCAACAGCAGGGGGAGGACGCCGCGGCGGCGCGATTCGAGATTCTCGAGGGTTTGTTCAAGCTCGGCCCGGTCTTTTTTCGGGGCGGCCGCGATTTTAACCGCGGTTTCGGCGATTCGGCGCTCGAGCTCGGCGGCCGGATCGGGATGGACGGCGACGGCCGTGTCGCCGAGCATTGTCTCAGGGCGGGTCGTGGCCACGACGACGAATTCCGGTTCGCCGGCCCGCGGCTCGATGACCGGGTAGCGGATGTGCCAGAAATGGCCTTGGACTTTTTCATGGACGATTTCGTCGTCCGAGACGGCCGTCTGGAGCTGGCAGTCCCAGTTGACCAGGCGGTCGCCCCTATAGATGAGCCCGTCGGCGAAGAGCCGAAAGAAAGCTTCCCGGACGGCCCGGGCGCAGACGGCGTCCATGGTGAAGCGCTGCCGCTTCCAGTCGCAGGAGCAGCCCATCCGCTGCTGCTGGCGGATGATCCGGGCCTGGTATTCGTCCTTCCAAGCCCAGATCCGGGCCACCAGGGCGTCGCGGCCGAGGTCATGGCGGGTCTTTCCCTCGAGCTCGAAGAGGCGCTTTTCCACGACAGCCTGGGTCGCGATGCCGGCATGGTCCGTCCCCGGCATCCAGAGGGTGTTGTCGCCGGCCATCCGGCGCCAGCGGATGAGCAGGTCCTGCATGACGTTGTCCATGGCGTGGCCCATGTGCAGGGCCCCGGTGACGTTGGGCAGGGGCATCATGATGACGTACCGGCGGTCGCGGCGGTCGGGGAC
>JAAZPG010000034.1 GCA_012797375.1 Acidobacteriota bacterium | reverse complement strand
GATGCCGACTTCTTCCAGGACCCGGCCGACATGGGTGGGGAAGCGGATTCCGGCCAGTTCCTCCTCATGGCTCCAGTGAGTATCCGTACGAAAGAGCGCCGCATGGCGGTCCTGATAGATAGCGACGGGGATGCCGTGGCGCCGGAGGATCATATCCAGGAGGCGGAGATAGCCGATGGCGTCTTCCTGAGGCCGGAACAGCATGCCCAGGACCGTATTGGTCGCGTCGTCAACGGCATGGAGGAGGCAGCAGGGAGGATGTTGCGAGCCGAACCAAGGGTGGGGGCTTCCATCCCATTGGGCCAGCAAGCCCATGATCGGCCGCCTCGGCCGTCGCTTGTGGTGGCGGGGAGGTCTTCGCTGCCGTTTGGCCTTGATCCCTGCCTCCCTGCGCCAACCGCGGACGGTCTCCCGGCTGATCGCCAGCCCCTCCCGTTCCGCCAACATTTCCACAAAGTGGGTGTCGTTGAACTGGGCATAGCGACCATGGGAGAGGGCCAAGACCTTGTGCCGGATCTTCAGATCATAGGCATTGGCGGCTTTCCGGCCTCGATTTCGATGGGCCAATCCCTTGGGCCCATCCCGGCGAAGACGGACCAAGAGACGCTTGGCCTGGCGATAACCGAGCTTCATCAGCTTGGCCGCCGTCTTAAGGGTTAATCCTCGTTCAAGGACCTTCTGTAAGACCAAAGAACGCTGGATCTCACGGCTGCTCAATACGATCCTCTCTTCCATGTCCCCCTCCCTTCGAAAGGGGACATTTTACCTTGGCAGTTAAAGGGGACATTTTCGCTTTGCTATCACAAACGATTATAAAGGTTGCCGCTTCGCCGGCCGGGGACTATAATAGACTGTTCCCATCCACCGATCATGAACAAGCAAGGCTTTTATTTCATCGAACCCTTCACCGAGGACTTCTACCGGTTCTTCAAGCTGGAGGGAGTGCATTACGAAGGCCGAACCAAATACCAGCAAGTTCACTGCTTCAAGAGCCGTCTGTTCGGCAAGGTCCTTTTCCTCGACAACAAGATCCAATCGGCTCAAGTGGACGAATTCGTCTATCACGAAGCCCTCGTCCACCCGGCGATGATCGCCCATCCCTCGCCCCGCCGGGTTCTCGTTCTCGGCGGCGGCGAAGGCGCCGTTCTCCGGGAAATTCTCAAGCACGGCCCCGTCAAGCGGGCGGTCATGGTCGACATCGACAAGGAGCTGGTCGGGCTTTGCCGGAAAATCCTGCCGGAATGGTCGCGGGGGGCTTTCACCGATCCCAAGGTCAAGCTCGTCTTTCAGGACGCGCGCCGGTTCGTCGAGCGGTCGAAAACGCCCTATGACATCATCCTCTCGGATTTGACCGAGCCGCTCGACGGGGGGCCGTCCCTCCGCCTTTTCACCCGGGAGTTTTTCGAGATTGTTTCCGGGACCCTGGGCGACGACGGTCTCTTCGTCCTGCACGCCGGAAGCACCGATCCCCACTACAACCATTTTTTCAGCTCGTGCGTCAAAACCCTGATGGAAGTCTTTCCGGTCGTCCGGCCTTACTGGACGTCCATGTTCTCGTTCAGCCTTCCCTGGGGATTCGTCATCGCCTCGAAAAACATCGATCCCTCCGCCCTGGACGAGAAGGAGGTCAGACGCCGCCTGGCGGCCAGGGGCGTGAAGCGCCTCGGCCACTACAGCCCGCAAATCCATCGGGCCGCTTTCGCCCTTCCCCCCTATCTGAAAAAAGCGATCCGGGCGGGGCGCCTGATCACGGACGCGAAACCGTTCGTCTGGAAGGCCTAGGGCGCCGCGACCGGCGGCGCCCCAAGGGCCCGCGCGGGGGACGACCGTCAGCCCTTGATGACCGCCAAGGGTCTCAAGACCGCGACTTTTTCAGCCAAACCCGCGCCGGCGACGCATTCGATGACGGCATCGACATCCTTGTACGCTTCCGGCGCCTCCTCGGCCAGACCGGACAAGGACCCCGCCTTGACGTGGATGCCCCGTCCGGCCAATTCGCGGATCAAGTCCTCCCCCCAGACCTGTTTCTTGGCCTGAGCCCGGCTCAACAACCTTCCGGCGCCGTGGGCGCAGGAGCCGAAGGACTTGACCAGGCTCGCGGCGGCGCCCCGCAACACCCAGGAGCGGGTTCCCATGCTGCCGGGGATCAACACGGGCTGTCCGATCTTCCGATAATCGGCCGGCAGGCCCTTTGTCCCGGGTCCGAAGCTGCGGGTCGCCCCCTTGCGATGGACGCAGGCCTCGCGCTCCTTCCCCTGGACCGCGTGCGTCTCGATCTTGCCGATGTTATGGGCGACGTCGTAGACCGTCCGCAAACGCCGGCCGCCGCCTTTTCCGGCCGGGACCTGCTCGAAAGCGTCCCGGACGCCCTGAGCCAGGACCTGCCGGTTGGCGTACGCGTAATTCGCGGCGCACCGCATGGCCTTCAAATACGCCTGCCCCTCCTCGGAG
>JAAZPG010000297.1 GCA_012797375.1 Acidobacteriota bacterium | reverse complement strand
CATGTCCTTGTAATCGGGATTGTCTTTGGGCGGCTTTCCGCCCTCCCCGGGGATCGTCGGGCGGGGCTGGTAGCCGTGCTCGACGCTGGCCATGAGGACCTTCGGGTTGGACCGGGAGATGGCCAAGCCGATCCGTCCGGTGTCCCCCTCGGGGAGTCCCCGGGTCAGCTTGATCCAAGTCCGGCCGCCGTCGCTCGATTTGAAGATGCCGCCGTTCGGCCCGCCGGAATCGAACCGCCACGGGCGGCGGAGGCGCTGCCAAAAGCCGACATAGAGGACGTCGGGATTCGTCGGATCCATCACCAGGTCGATCGCTCCCGTCTTTCCGTCATTGGGCAGGCCGCCGCCCAGCTTGATCCAAGTCCGGCCGCCGTCGACGGTCTTGAACAGGCCGCGGTCGCCGGAATAACCCCACGTGTGGCCCGGGGCGGCGGCGTAGACGGTGTCTCGGTCGGTCGGATGGGTGAGGACCCGCCCGATGCTGTGGGTCGTTTCCAGCCCCATCCGGGTGAACGTTTTGCCCCCGTCGGTGGATTTGTAGATGCCGTCGCCCCAGGCGACGGAATTGCGGGAACACTCCTCGCCGGTGCCGACCCAGATGATGTCCGGGTCCTTCTGAAACCAAGCGACGTCGCCGATGGAGGCCGAGCCGTAGCGGTCGAAGATCGGTTCCCAGGTCGTTCCGGCGTTGATCGATTTGAAGACGCCGCCGGAGGCGGAAGCGACCAGCACGTGCGTGAAATCGGCGTCCAAGGCTTCAAAGTCGGAAATCCGGCCGACCATGTTGGCCGGCCCGATGGAGCGCCAGGAAAGATGCCGGAACAGCGGCCGGTCGGATCCGGCCGCCGGTCCCTGGGCGGCGACGGTCCCGGCCAGAACGGCCGGAACCAGGGCGCACAGGAAGAGGCGAAGGAACGTTTTGGAGAACACAGGCATTCGTTTCCTCCCGTGAAACAGATTTTAACGCGCGGAAGGCCCTTGAAACGAGGCGGAACAACTCACCGGCCGATCAAGGAAAGAGGAAAAATTGAAGGAGGGCGTTCGAACCGCGTTTCATGAACAAATCCTCCGTGATTATATAGAAACTTGCGCCGGGCGTTCAAGTCGGCGATAATAACCGGTCACCGCCGATTCTTCCGGCGGTTCCTCGGCCCGGATCGCGAGCCCGGATAAAAAATCGAGATCGAGGTGAACGAGATGCATCTTCCTGAAACGGCCGATATCGTCATCGCCGGCGGCGGCGTCATCGGGGCGTCGACGGCGTATCATCTGGCCAAGGGCGGGGCGAAGAACGTGGTCCTTCTCGAGCGCGAGCCGCTCTTCGGAACCGAATCGACGGGCAAGTGCGCCGGCGGCGTCCGGGCCCATTTCGACACCGAGATCAACTGCCGGATGTCGGCCCTGAGCCTTCCGGCCTTCGAGCGGTTCGAGGAAGAAACGGGGTATTCGGCGGATTACCGCAAAATCGGCTATCTCTTTGTTCTGAACAAGGAACAAGACGTCGCCGCCTTCCAGCGGCAGATGGACATGCACCTGGCCCTCGGCCTGCGGACGGAGTGGCTCACGGGCGACGAGATCCGCCGCCGTCTTCCGATGATGAATTTCGAGGACGCCCTCGGCGGCCTGTTCGGCCCGGACGACGGACTGGCCGACAACGGCGCGGTCGTTCAGGGATACGTTTCGGCGGCCTCCCGGCTGGGCGTCCGCTGCCTGACCGGGGTGGAGGTGACCGGAGTGGAGACGGCCGGCGGCCGGGTTCAAGCGGTCCTGACCAGCGCCGGCAGGATCCCAACGCCGCTGGTGGTCAACGCGGCCGGCGCCTGGGCGGGGGAAATCGGGCGGATGGCCGGTCTGGAGGTTCCCGTCCAGCCGGTCAAACGCCAGCTTTTCACGACGACCCCGACGCCCGAAATCCCGGCCGATTTTACGTTCGTCATCGAGTTCGGAACGGGCCTCTATTTTCACCGCGAGGGCCCCGGTCTGCTCTCCGGCATGTCCCGGGCCGATCAGCCGCCCTCGTTCGACCAAGCCGTCGACGAGGAGTGGGAGCTGACCCACCTGGAAACGGCCGCCTTTCGCCTGCCGCTCATGGAGCAGAAGGGGATCGCCCGGCGCTGGGCCGGCCTTTATGAGGTCACGCCCGATCATCACGCGATTATCGGGCCGGTGGAGGAGCTGAAGGGATTCTACATGAACGCGGGTTTCTCCGGACACGGTTTCATGCACAGCCCGGCGGCCGGGCGGCTGGCGGCCGAGGAGATCCTCAAGGGCCGGACGGAGAGCCTCGATATTTCCTGTCTCCGCAAGGAGCGCTTCCGGACGGGCAAAACCCTCGACGAATACAACGTTTTTTAATCCTCATAAGGAAGGCCGGCCCGGAGGAGGGAGGCCATCGCTCCACCGTCCCGCTTTTCGGCGGAAGCGGCCCCCTCATTCAGAAGTCGTAGCCGACGCCCAGCAGAAGCCGGATTCCCCCCAAATCGACCTTGTCGTCGTACGAGCCCACCCACAACGCGACGTATTTTAGCTCGGCCGTCCCGAACATACGTTTCGTGAAGAACGCGCGCACGCCGCCGCCGATGAAGAACGAAACGTCCGTTTCAGAGACGTTCACGGTCGGTTGGGAAGGGGTTCGGACGTCGAATTGGTAGGCGAAGATTCCCACGCCCGTCTTTATAAACGGACGGAACCGTCCCGATCGCTCGCCGTACTGAACGAAAAGATGACCGCCGCGGACCTTGAGGGTGGAGGGATCCTCGAACATCCCGATGGCCGCGTTTTTCGAGTACCCGAACTCGTACTCGGCCCCGACCCGGAGGGTTTTTGACATCGCCAGGCTGAGGCTGGGAGCGACGACGAAGCCGTTGCCGTAGATTTCGCGGAGGGCGGAGTCCTTGAGCGTCCGATAGCCGCCGGCCACCGCCGCCTCCCAGGTTTGGGCCGGGGACAGTCCCGCCCACGCGAGGAGGATGACGATCGACAGGGCGGTTTTTTTCATTCCCGCCCCGTCAATCGACGACTTCGGAAGGATCGCTCTCCCGGCCGGAGGACGTGACCGCCGTCACCCGATAAGCGTAGGCGCTGGTTGCCGTGAGCCCGCGGACGTAATAAGACAGGTCCGTCGTTCCGGTCTCGGCCAGGAAGACGTACGAGTCGTTGGGCGCGCCCTTTTCTTTCCGGTAGATCCGGTAGGCGGCGATCGGTTCGGTGTTGGACGGATGGACCGCCCAGGACAGCCGGTCGACGTACTCCTTGTAGAAGATCAGGTCATTGACCAGCCGCTCGACGCGGAGATAAGCCGGCGGATACACGGGCGCATAGCCGGCGAACGCCTTCAGGCAGACGTTCGAGCGGGCGTATGTCGGTCCTTCGTATGTCACCAAATCGCTCCAGATCTGGCCGTCGGAGCTGATGAAGCTCTGCCCGGGAAGGGCGTTGAAGTCGGCGTCGAAGCCGGGGACGGGATGCTCGATCGGAATGGGATAATTGTTGCCCTGGCTGCGCAGGCGGACGACGACCGAAAACCGCTCGTTGACCGCCAGCGGAACCGGTTCCGGCAGGCGGAGCGTGTGGTAGCCGGCCTCGGT
>JAAZPG010000296.1 GCA_012797375.1 Acidobacteriota bacterium | reverse complement strand
TGGCCGGAAGCCGCTCCGTTCGACGGCATCATCGTCACCTGCGCGGCCCGGCGCCTGCCCAAACCCCTGTTCGACCAGCTGACCGAAGGAGGCCGGTTGGTGATCCCCTTGGGCCGGGCCGCCGATGTCCAGCGGCTGGTCCGGGTGCGCAAGGTCAAGGAAAAGCCGGTCGAGGAGGAAATCACCCTGGTCCGGTTCGTCCCGATGCTCGGCGCCGATAAAAACAAGAGATAAAGAACGATCGTCCCCGCAACCTTTAGCCGGGGGAATTCGTAATGAAAAGTGAGCGTATCCTTCCATATCCCAAAGGAGAGATCATGTCCAAGAAGTCGTGGATGTTCGCTTTGTTGTTCAGCGTCATCGCCTTGTCCGTCATCTTCGCCGAGACGACGGAAGCCCGTCTCCTCCGGTTCCCGGCCGCGTCCGGGGAAGCGATTGTCTTCAGCTCCGGCGGGGATCTTTACACCGTTCCGCTGGAGGGGGGCTTGGCCCGCAAGTTGACAAGCCATCCGGGTTACGAGATGTTCCCCCGTTTTTCCCCGGATGGAAAGACCATCGCGTTCACCGGCGAATATGACGGAAACCGCGAAGTCTACGTCATGCCGGCGGGCGGCGGCATCCCGCGCCGCCTCACCTATACGGCGACCCTCGGCCGCGACGACGTGTCCGACCGCATGGGCCCGAACAACATCGTTATGGGCTGGCGGCCCGACGGCCGGAGCATCGTTTTCCGCAGCCGGATGAGGGAATGGGACGATTTCATCGGACAGCTCTATGTCGTTCCGGCCGAGGGCGGCACCCCCGTCGCGCTTCCCCTGCCGCGCGGTGGCTTCTGTTCCTTTTCCCCGGACGACTCGAAGCTGGCCTACAACCGCGTCTTCCGCGAATTCCGGACCTGGAAGCGGTACAGGGGCGGGATGACCGACGACATCTGGGTTTATGATTTCGAGACGAAAAAGACCGAAAACATCTCGACCAACGAGGCTGGGGATATCTTCCCGATGTGGAGCGGAGAGACGATTTACTTCCTCTCCGACCGCGACGAGAACAAGCGGATGAATCTCTATGCTTACGACGTGAAGACCAAAGAAACGCGGGCCTTGACGCGCTTCGCCGATTTCGACATCAAGTTCCCGTCGCTCGGCCCGACGGCGATCGTCTTCGAGAACGGCGGATTCATCTACCGCTTCGACCTGGCCTCGCAAAAAGCGGCCCGGGTTCCGATTTTCATCGAGGATGACCAGGTTTCGGCCCGGGGACGGATCGCCAATGTCGCCTCGCGCGTCACGAACTACGAAATCTCCCCCGACGGCAAGCGGGCCCTCTTCGGCGCCCGCGGCGAGATCTTCACCGTCCCGGCCAAGTACGGAAACACGCGAAACCTCACCAACACGTCGGGGATCCACGAGCGGAATTCCAAGTGGTCGCCGGACGGCCGGTGGATCGCCTACATTTCCGACGCCTCGGGCGAGGACGAGATCTACCTCCGGCCCCAGGACGGATCCGGCGAGGCCGAGCCGCTGACCTTCAAGGCCGACACCTACAAGTACGGATTCCTGTGGTCGCCCGACGGGAAGAAGATCGCCTGGACGGACAAGCTGTTCCGGCTCCAGTACGTCGACACGGCGACCAAGCAGGTGACCGTGGTCGACCGGGCCGCGGTCGGCGAGATGGGACCGTTCACCTGGTCGCCCGACAGCCGCTGGATCGCCTTTACCAAGCCGGAAGCCGAGGGAATGCCGAAGGTTTATCTTCACGGCCTCGACGGCGGGAAGACGGCCGCGGTGACGGACGGCTGGTACTCGAGCTATGAGCCGGCGTTCAGCGGCGACGGGAAATACCTCTTTTTTGTTTCCGACCGGGATTTCAATCCGCAACTGAGCGAGATCGAGTTCAATTATTCCTATTCCTCGATGGCTCGGATCTATTGCCTTCCCCTGGCCGCCGACACCCCGTCTCCCTTCGCCCCGAAGAGCGACGAGGTCGAAATCAAGAAGGCCGCGGAGGCGGAAAGCCCGAAGAGCGGAGCCAAGGGAAAGCCGGCCGAGCCGAAGAAGTCCGAGCCGGAAAAGCCGGCCGGCGTCACGGTCAAGGTCGACCTCGAAGGCCTGAAGGACCGCCTGATCGGTCTGCCCGTCGAGGCGGCCAATTACGGCGGCCTGGCCTCCGTCGGGGATAAGGTTTTCTACTTGAAATTCAGCCGGGGCCCGGGCGGCGGACCAGCCTTCAAATCCAACAGCCTCT
>JAAZPG010000295.1 GCA_012797375.1 Acidobacteriota bacterium | reverse complement strand
CGACGTGCGCATCGTCCGGCGCAGGAACGAGGCGATCGAGACGAGAAACGGCGCCGTGGACCGCCTGTCCTCGTCCCGGGATGAGGGTTTCGGCATCCGGGCGATTGTCAACGGCGCGTGGGGTTTCGCGTCCAGTTCCACGATCAGCGAGGAAGAGGGCAAGCCGGCTCCCGTTTTCTCGGGGACGGCCAAAGCGCTCGTCAAGTAGCGTCCCAATCCCATCGCCGCGGCGGCCACGGGGGCCGCGAATCCCACGAGGAACGAAATCCAGCCGGCCAGGAAACCCAAGGCGGGATGGAACATCTCCGTCAAAAAATGGTATTCTCCTCCGCTCCGCGGAAAAAGGACGCCCGCCTCCGAATACGTCAGCGCTCCGAACAGAGCGATCGCCCCCCCCAGGATCCAGAGAAGCAGAAGGGCCGGGCCCGAGGAAATCCCGGCCGCCTGAAAACCCAAGCTGGTGAAGACGCCCGAGCCCACCATGTTGGCCACGACGAGGGCGGTGGCCGTCGTCAAGCTGAACTTCGTCTTCATCCTTTTCTCTCGAAATAGAGAAGCAAGCCCTTGTCGCTCCCCCAATGATAGCCCAGGCGGAAGGGCAAGGATTTCACCCGCGCCGGATCGGCGAAGGCTTTCTTCAAATCGGGCTGGCCGACGTTGGCGAAATCCTTGACCGGATCGCTGTATTCGCCGTAAAGACGGGCCGTCCAGCGGCCGGGTTTGAAGTACCGGAAGGGGATTCCGGTGTCGTCCTGAAGGACGAACCGGCTCCGTTCCAGGATCAGAACGCGGATCCGGGAGAAATCACGGAAATGCATCAAATAGGACGCGGATTTAAGGAAGGTCGTCTCAAAGGCCACCGTCCCAAGGTAGAAAGCCAGCGGGGAATTCTCGCGGAACGCCCCGTTGGACAAGTCGCAGGAAATATAAGACAGCTCTTTCAGGACGTCGGCTCCCTCAGCGAAATACGCGAGTCGGACGCCGAACGGCCGGCGGCGCTTTTTCGGCTCGCCGGGAAAGGGGCCTTCCAGGATTCCGCCCTGATCGGTGATGTCCAGCCGGGTGATCGAGGCGATGACGTTGCCGCTGCGTTTCAGGAAGAAGCATAAAAGCGGCAGGACGCCGTCGACCTTATCGCCGGCCAGCTCGTCGTTCATGTTCCGGGTGATGAAATAGCTTTTCTTGAAAAAATCGTCGAGCGAAGCCCGGAGATCCTGGATGTACCGGGCGGCGGCGCCGCCTTGATCGGCCGTAAAGACGGGCAGCCGGCCGACAAACTCCAAGCCGAGCAGAAGATGCCGGGCGGCCTGGGGAAAGAGAATCACGGCCGTCAAGGCATCGGGGCCGCCGAAAGGATAAAACAACGTCGTCGTGGCCGCGGACGCCTCGCCGATCTCCGATCGGGCCCAATGCCGGACCGGACCCAGCCGTTTCATTTCCAGCTCCGCCCAATTCTTTTCCAGGGCGTCGGCGAACTCCCGGTACTCCGCGGTCTCCTGGAATTCCTTATAGGGAGAGGAGACGCAGGGAAAGCCGGCCAGGAAAGAGGCGAGATCGTCGAAGACCGGGTCGGCCCGGAGGACGGTT
>JAAZPG010000294.1 GCA_012797375.1 Acidobacteriota bacterium | reverse complement strand
GTCCGTCTGCTACATCGACGACCTCGTCGACGGGCTTCTGGCCGCGGCCGAACCGGCCGCCGGCGCCGGCGAGGTGTTCAACATCGGCGACCCCGTCCCCCGCACCTTCGAGGATCTCGGCCGGGCGGCCGCCGGCTTGCTGGGCGTCCGTGCCCGCCGGATCATCCTTCCCTTCCCGGTCATCCGGACGGCCGTGTTTTTCGCCGAGGCCGTCCGCCCCTTCACCCGGACGGTGGGCATCGCCAACCGGGACAAGTACAAGGAATACCGGGAGAAGGCCTGGGTGGCGGATATGGCCAAGGCGAAATCCCGCCTCGGTTTCGAGGCGTCCTGGAGCTTGGAGAAGGGCTTGGAAAAGACGATCGCCTGGTACCGGGATGCCGGCCGTCTCTGAGAAAGCCGAAGCCCCGTCAGTCGCCCGAGGCGGCGGCCTTGGCCGGGATCGCCCAAGTCGAATAGGCCGTCGAAAACTTCGCCGAGGATTTCAAACACCAGCCCCCGACCCGGTCGAAGGCGAAATACTTGACCCGGCCGCGCAGGACATAGACCCCCCGCCGGGCTTTCTGGCCGACGGTGAACGGAATTTCGATCGGCCCTTGGAGATCAAGGCAGTCGCGGCCGTCGATCTCGACGTGGGCCAGGTCGAGATCCGACCCGGTGAAAAAATTCTTGGGAAAGACGAGATCCGGTCCTTCCTCGACCTCGATCTTGAACTCCGGGAGAGCCGAGACGGCGATCCCTTTCCTCAAGCTGATCCTGAGGACGACCTTCCCTTCCCGGCCCCGGGCCAGCCGCCGGGGGGCGATGCCGGCTTCTATTTTAATAAGGTCCTCGGCGGCCGCCCCTGGAATTCCCCCCGCCAGGGCCAGGGCGGCGGCGATCGCGAGAAATCGTAGTTTTCTCATAAGGGAAGCACCCGCCGGACAGTTTAAAAGCCCCATGCGTCCGTGTCAATCCCGTCTTTGCAAAACCGGAGCCGCTTCAATATAATGACGTCACTTGCTAGGTGAGGTTCAAGACATGAGCATTCGAACGGTCATCACCGGAACCGGCCGCTACCTCCCGCCCAAGGTCGTCTCCAACTTCGACCTGGAAAAAATCATGAACACGACGGACGATTGGATCGTCCAGCGCTCCGGCATCCGGACCCGCCGCTACGCCGAGGACGGCGTCGGAAGCATGACCCTGGGCCTGGAGGCGGCCAAGGCGGCCCTCGAGGACGCCCGGTGCGCGCCGGCCGACATCGATTTCATCGTCGCCGCCACTCTCTCCCCCGACCATTACTTCCCGGGCATCGGGGTCGAGATCCAGGCCGCCCTGGGCTGCGGTCCCATCGGGGCCCTCGACGTCCGGGCCCAGTGCAGCGGCTTCATCTACGCCCTCTCGGTCGCCGACCAGTTCATCCGGGCCGGGACGTACAAGAAAATCCTCGTCGTCGCCTCCGAGGTTCAGTCCCACAACCTGGACTATTCCGACGCCGGCCGGGACATGGCCGTCCTCTTCGGCGACGGGGCCGGGGCGGTCGTCTGCGAGCCGTCGACGGACGGCTCGGGCCACGCCCTTCTCTCCACTCATCTCTTCGGCGACGGACGGTTCTCCAAGATCCTTTCCCTGGACGTGCCGAGCTCCAAGAAGAATCCGACTTACACGCCCGAGATCTTCGATCAAAAGCTCTACTACCCGCGGATGGACGGCAAGCGGGTCTTCATCAACGCCGTCGAGCGGATGCCGGAGGCGGTCCGGACGGCCCTGACCGCCAACGGCCTGACGATCGACGACGTCCGCTGGCTCATCCCCCACCAGGCCAACGACCGCATTTCCCTCATGGTCGCCCAGAATCTCAAGATTCCCGTCGAAAAGGTCGTCCGCAACATCGAGAAGTACGGGAACACGACGGCCGCTTCGATTCCCATCGCCCTGGACGAGACGGTCAAGGCCGGGCTCCTGAAGGCGGACGACATCGTGATTCTCACCGCCTTCGGCTCGGGATTCACCTGGGCCTCGGCCGCCCTCCGGTGGTGATGGCACGATCCTTGCTTGTTTTAAAACAGAGAAGATGAAACGGCGCGCCCCGAAAATTAAAAAATGTAAAAAGCTCTTTATAATTGCAATCCGGGGGCAAGTCTGCTAGGATTTGCCTTTAAAAAATCTTTACGAAGAAGGAGGAGGAAGATGAAAAAGGCGCTGATCGCTTCCCTCATCATGGGAATCTTCATCCTTGGCGGAACCGGCTTTCTCTCCGCCCAGCAAACGGCGGAGGACGCCAAGTTCACCAAGCTCGTGAATTCCTACCTCGATGAATATTGGAAGTTTTACCCGACGGCGGCCACCCTGGCCGGGTTCGGCAAATACGACAATAAGATCGAGGATTTTTCCGAGTCCGCCATCGACAAGCGGACCACGGCCGTCGACGCGGTCAACAAGGAAATGATCACGAAGATCGCCGTCGACAAGCTCAGCCCGGAGATGCAGCTCGACCACCGTCTGATGCTCGACATGCTCGATTACGAGCTGTTCCGGCTGGAATACCTGGATCCCCAGGAATACAATCCCCTGTTTTACAACGAGATCTTCCTTCACGGCATTCGGGGGCTCCTGGTGAAGAATTTCTCCGAGGCGAAGCTGGCGGCCGCGACCGAGCGGGCCAAGGCCCTGCCCGGCTTCATCAAGTTCGCCAAGGAAAACCTCAAAACGCCGCCGGCGGAGTACACCCAAGCGGCCATCGATCAGATGCCGGCGATCCTCGCCTTCTTCAAGAACGACGTCCCCGGCCTCATCGAGAAGTCCGGCGCCGACGCCCGGAACAAATTCAACGCCGAGTTGACCAAGCTCACGGCCGCCCTGGAGGATTGGGACCGGTTCCTGCAGAACGAGCTCATGGCAAAATCCACCGGGAATTTCCGGCTCGGCCCCGAGGCTCACGCCCGGCTGCTCCGCCTGACCGGCCAGACCTCCCTTATGACCGAGGAGCTCGTCAACCGCTCCAAGGCCGACTACAACAACATCCGACGGGAAATGGCCCTGGTCTGCATCCCGCTGTACCAGATCATGTATCCCAACGTCGACCTCAACAAAATCAACGCCGGCAGCGAGGACGCCAACCGGAACCTGGTCATCAAGGGCGTTCTGGACAAGATCCAGGGCGACCACATCGCCAAGGACGCCTGGATCGGGAAGATCAAGAACGCCGCCGGGGAAATCAAAGACTTCATCGAAAAGACGAAGATCCTGGATATCCCCTCGGCGAACGTCTCCATCGATCCCATGGAGCCCATCTATCAGGGCATGACCTGGCTGAAGTTCATCCCCCCGACCGCGTATGAAAACGGCGGCGACTACAAAATCCAGATCCAGCCCGTCCCGGCCTCCTGGCCGGAGGACAAGGTTCAATCCTTCCTCGAGGAATTCAACAACTTCTACTTGTACTTCTGGACGGTCGAGCGCGTCTATCCCGGGATGTTCTTCCCGGCCGCGACGGCCGCCGCCGTCCCCTCCTCCATCGTCCGGAAGCTCGCCCCCTTCGCCCAGCCCCTCCTGACCGGCTGGCCGCTCTATACCGAGGAGATGTTCATCTACGCCGGGTTCGGCGAGTACGATCTCCGGCTGCGCTTGAACCAGCTCAAGCTGAAGCTCAAAGCGGTCATCGACTTCCAGATGGAGCTCAACGTCCACCAGGGCAATTTCACCAAGGAACAGGTCATCGCCTACATGACCAAGGGCGGCTTCATGACCGAGGCCGAGGCCGAGCGGAAATGGCAGATGCTCGTCCTCAACCCGGGCTACAGCTTCTATCCCTACGCCGGCTACCAGGAAATCCTGGACATGGAGAAAGATTACAAAGCGGCCAAGGGCGAAGCCTTCAACCAGAAAGAATTCCTGAACAAGCTGACCGGCTTCGGCCCCCTGCCGATCCGGCAGATCAAGGCGAAGATGGCCCAGTAATCCCGCCTCGCCATCCCCCGGTTCCGTCCGCGGAGCCGGGGGATTTTTTTTCACCCCCATGGACCCGATCTCCCTTCCCGACAGCCACTGCCACCTCGACCTCGACGAATTCGCGGCCGACCGCGAGGCCGTCCTCAAGCGGGCCCGGGAGGCCGGCGTCTCGGCTTTTCTCTGCCCGGCCGACGTCTCCCTTCCGGCAGGGCTCCAAACGGTCCTCGAGCTGGCCGCCCGGCATCCGGACATCACGGCCGCGGCCGGGCTCCATCCCCACCAAGCCAAGCACCGCCGTCCGGACCAAGCCGAGACGCTCCGGGCCCTGGCCGCGGACGGAAAAATCGCGGCCGTGGGCGAAATCGGCCTCGACTACCACTACGATTTCTCGACCCCGGCCGAACAGCGGGCCGCCTTCCGGGAACAGATCGCCCTGGCCGGCGAGCTCGGCCTTCCGGCCGTCATCCACAGCCGTCTGGCCGGGGCGGATATCCGCGAGGCCGTCGACGCCGAGGGCTTCAGCCGCGGCGGCATCCTCCACTGCTTCACCGAGGACCGGGAGATCGCCGAGGCGATGATCGACCGCGGCTTCCTCGTCTCCTTTTCCGGGATCCTGACGTTTCCCAACGCCGCGGCCCTCCGGGACGTCGCCCGGGTCCTGCCCCTCGACCGGATCCTCGTCGAGACCGACGCCCCTTACCTGGCGCCCGTCCCCCACCGGGGCAAGCGCAACGAGCCCGCCTTCGTCCTCGAGACCGCCCGGCGGCTGGCCTCCCTCCGCGGCCTCCCCCTGGAGGACTTGGCCGCCGCCGTGACGGCGAATTTCCGGTCCCTGTTTCCCGCCCGTTGATGGGCGGCCCTTCTCAATGCTAAGATAAGCCGCGATTCCGATGACCGAAACGAACGACTCCGCCCTCCCGCTCGCCGGGCTCTACGCCGAGATCCGGCCGGACCTCGACCGCGTCGAGAGCCGGCTGTCCGAGATGATCCGCTCCGACAATCCCCTCGTCGACGAGATCAACGCCTACCTCTTCACGGCCGGGGGGAAGCGGCTCCGCCCCGCCCTCCTCACCCTCTGCGCCCGGATGACCGGCAACGGGGCCGGCCCGGACGCCGCCTTCTGGTCGGCCGTGATCGAGATCATCCACGCGGCCAGCCTCGTCCACGACGACATCGTCGACCGGACGGACACGCGCCGCGGACGGGAGACGGTCCATTCCCGGTGGGGGGCCAACATCACCGTTCTCCTGGGGGATCATCTCTTCATCCGGGCCATCCACGAAGCCCTGCGGACCCGCCGCTACGAGATCATCGACGTGCTCTCGGAGGCGACGGAGCGGATGATCGAGGGCGAACTCCTGGAATGCGCCGTCAGCGGCGATCCCCTTCTGACCGAGGACCGTTACTTGGAGATCCTCGACAAAAAAACGGCCGCCCTGTTCGGCGCGGCCTGCCGGATCGGAGGGATGCTGGGACGGGCCGATCCGGACCTGGTCCGGCGCCTGGAAGAATTCGGCCGGAACCTCGGCCTGGCTTTCCAGATCACCGACGACCTCCTGGATTTCACCGGCCGGCCGGACACGCTGGGCAAGCCCGTTTTGACCGACCTGCGCGAGGGCCGGATCACCCTTCCGGTCATCTGCGCCCTCCGGAAAATCGGCGGCCCGGCCCGGACGGATTTCATCGCCCGGATCGCGGCCCGGGAGGACGATCCGTCCGCGGTCGAGGCGATCCGCGACGCCGTCTTCGCCTCCGGGGCGATCACCGAGGCGGCGGCCGCGGCCGCGGCCTGCGCGGCCAAGGCCAAGTCCTTTCTCCCCGACGAGGCCCCGACCGCCCGGACGCTGGCCGCCCTGGCCGATTTTGTCTGCGGACGGAATGCGTAAGAAATGACCGAAATCGAAGTCAAAGTCCGCGTCGACGACCTGGCCGCGGTCAAGGAAAAGCTCCTGGCCATGGGGGCCGCGGTGTTCAAGGAGCGGCACTTCGAGGAAAACACGCTCTATGATTTCCGCGACCGGCGGCTGGCCGGGCGCCGGGAAGCGCTCCGGATCCGCCGGGTCGGCCGCAAGGCCTTCCTAACCTTCAAAGGAACCCCCCAAAAGTCGCGCAAGTTCAAGATCCGGACGGAATACGAAACCGAGGTCCGCGACGGCCGGTCGCTCGTCCGGATCCTCCAATCCCTGGGAATGATCGAAGTCTTCCGCTACGAAAAGCACCGGACGGTGCTGCGCAAGGGGACGCTTCTTGTCTGCCTGGACGAGACCCGCTTGGGAGGATTCGTGGAATTTGAGGGCGAACGGGAGAAGATCGCCCGGACGGCCCGGGCCTTGGGGATGTCCAAGAAAGATTGGATTACGAAGAGCTACCCGGCGCTTTACAGGGAAGCGGAGCCGGGAGCCTAAGGCCCGGCCTCACTCGTCGTCTTTTTCCTCGACCAGCTCGACTTCGGCCAGATCCTCGTCGAGCTCCGCCCCTTCCTCGTCGGCTTCGACGAGGGCGTCGTCGCCGGCGAGGTCTCCTTCATCGGCCAGAAGGGAGCCCGAGTCATCCGCCTCGTCGACGTCCCCCGCGTGAATCAGGGAGGAGTCGTCGACGACGTCCTCGGCGGTATTTTGAAGGATGTGATAATCGACCAGGCCCGCCCGGACCTCGGCTTGGGCCAGACGGATGGGATTCCGCGATTTGAGCGTGATTTTCGGCTTGGAGCCCTTGATCAGCTGCTTCGCCCGCTTGGCGGCGACGATCACATAACGAAACTTGCTGTCGACGTTGCCGTACAGTTCCAAAGACGTCTCACTCCTCGAATGCGTTTCTTGTTTGAGGCCGGTAATTTTAACAAATTCCTAGGGATAAATCAAACGCCCCGCCCGGCGGCCCGGCCGGCCGTTGTTTTTTCCGCCGTCCTCCGTTAAGATGGGGCGGCGGAATTCATCCCATGTTTTCCTCGGACGACAACGAGCCCGGCGATCCGCTTTCCGTCCGGCGGACGCTCATTCCCCTGAATATCGAAGACGCGGAGCCGCCTCCCTCCGCCGGCCGGCGCCTGTGGCGGATTTTCCGCCGGAAAAAGCGGAGAGCCGGCCCGGAAGACGAGGATCCCCCTCTCCCGCCGAGGCCGAAGCCGCGGCCGGACGTCCGGCCCGAAAGCGCCGGCCCCCCGGACGACGACTTTCCGGAGAGCTTGGACGGGGAAAACGGGAAGGCGGGTCAGGAATGATGGAACGACGGCGTCCGGCGCCGAAGGAG
>JAAZPG010000293.1 GCA_012797375.1 Acidobacteriota bacterium | reverse complement strand
GTCCCCGACTCCGGGTCGCGGTAATGGTTGACGTTCTGGCCGAGCAGCTGGATTTCCCGGTACCCGCGGGCGGCCAGCTCCCGGACTTCTTCCAAAACCGCCTCCACCGGCCGGTACTTTTCCCGCCCCCGGGTGAAGGGCACGACGCAGTAGGCGCAAAAATTGTCGCAGCCCTCCATGATCGTGACATACCCGCTGACGGCGCTTTCCCGGAGAGGGGCCGTTTTCTTCTCCCGCCAGCCGCGCGTCCGGGAGACGGCGACGACCCGGCGGCGGGCGCTTTCCGCGGCCACTTCGGCGATCCGGTCATACTGGTCGAATCCGAGGACGAAATCGACGCCGGATTTCGGGCCGGCCAGGCTCTCCTTCCGGAGTTGGGCGACGCAACCGGCGACGCCGACGAGAAGCGGGCGTTTCTTTTTCAGCGTCCGGAGGCGTCCCAAAAAGGACTGCAGCTTTTCCTCCGACTTGGCCCGGACCGAGCAGGTGTTGACGACGACGAGATCGGCTTCGGCGACCGAGGCGGCCGGGGAAGCCCCGGCGGCCCGAAGAAACCCGGCCAGCCGCTCGGAGTCGTTCTCGTTCATCTGGCAGCCGAAGGTGTGGACGGCGAACCGCAGTCCGCCGAGAGGGGGGCCGGGGGCGGTCATCGGAGGAGGTCTTCGAGGATCGCGGCCGCGTCCCGGACAAACGTCGCGCAGCGCGTTTGAAAGAGATTTCCGTCCCGAGCTTTCTTTTGGCCCGCGGCCGTGGCCAAGTCGCAGCCGATGAGGGGGGGACACGAGAGATCGTCGCCGTGGCGGGCCCGGAACCGCCGGGCGAATTCGGTCATGACGGCGTAGGTTTTTTCCTTGGCCGCCGAGTCCTCGACCCGGACGCGTCCGTGCCTGAGGCCGATGGCCAGGAACGCGCCGGTGACGGCTCCGCACGTGAAGCCGAGGTGGGCCATCCCTCCGCCCAGCGCCTGGCTGAGCTTGAGGGCGGTTTCCGTATCGAGCCCGGCGTCTTCGGCGAAGGGGGTGAAAACGGCTTGGGAACAGCTGAAGCCGGCCTGGAACAACCGGCCGGCGGCGTCTGGTTTGGACATGATTGATTTCTCCGCGCCTATTGTACCTAAGGCCGGCGGTTTGAGGAAATCCGTTCCCCGAAGCGCTTCCGCGAGGAGTCAGGGCCCGGCGTTTCGCTCCAGCATGTCCCGCGCTCCGGCCAGAGAGGCCGGCGTCTGGAGGCTTCCGGACATGAGACGGGCGATTTCCTCGATCCGCTGATCCGGGCCGAGCTTCCGGATCGTGGTGAAGGTCCGGTCTTTCTCGGTCTTCTTGGTGATCGTGTAATGGTGGGCGGCGAACGAGGCGATCTGGGGAAGATGAGTGATGCACAAGACCTGGTGGCGGGCGGCGAGCGCCTTAAGCCGCTGGGCGACGAATTCGGCCGTCTTGCCGCCGATCCCGGCGTCGATTTCATCGAAGATCAGGGTGGAGGCCGCGTCTTTTTCCCGGGCGGCCGACTTGAGGGCGAGCATGATCCGCGACAGCTCTCCCCCGGAAGCGATTTTCCGCAGCGGCTTGGGCGGCTCCCCCGGATTGGGGGAGATGAGGAACTCGACGTCGTCCAAGCCGGCTTCCCGGACCGAGTCGGGCTGGTCCGGGGAAAAAGGCCGGCCGTCAAGGCGGACTTCGAAGCGGGCGTTCTTCATCCCGAGCAGGGCGATCTCTTTTTCGATCAGGGAAGACAGCTCGCGGGCGGCCGTTCGGCGGGTCTTGGACAGCTTTTGGGCCGAGGCGGCATAAACGGCCGCGGCCGCGGCGATGTCCGCGTCGACCCGGAGCAGGCGGTCCTTGATTTGAAGAAAATCCTCGCGTTCGGCTTTCAGGCGGTCGAGGTAGCCCTGGATTTCGCCGATTTCCGCCCCGTATTTTCTCTTGAACTGTTCGATCAAGCTCAGCCGTTCCTCGATCTCCTCCAGCCGCTCGGGGGATTCCTCCCCCCGGTCGCGGAAACGGAGGAGCAGGTCGGAAAGCTCCCGGACGGTGATCCCGAACGAGGAGAGGGAATCCTTCATCTCCCGGAAATCCGGATGGAAGGGGCTCAGCTCCTGGAGCAGGTGTTCGAGCTTGACGAGCGCGGCGGACAGCGAACCCCCCCCGCCGTAGGCCAAGTCGTAGGAGGCGTCGAGAAGGCCGCGGATTTTTTCCGCGTTCCGGAGGAGAAGGCGCT
>JAAZPG010000292.1 GCA_012797375.1 Acidobacteriota bacterium | reverse complement strand
GTCATCCGGGAGATGCGGGCGGTTGAATATGCCCGATAAATCCGGAAAGGAAAAGAGCGGGACGGCCGTTTTACGGCCGTCTTTCCGCGTCCTGATCATCGGGGACGTCATCGGCCGGTCGGGGAGGGAAGCCCTGCGCCGGCACCTGCCGGTGCTCCGCGACCGGCATCGTCCGGCCTTCGTCGTGGCCAATGGAGAGAATGCGGCCGGCGGCGTCGGCTTGACCGAGGAGACCGGCCGGGAGCTTTTTTCCATGGTCGACGTCCTGACGAGCGGCAACCATATCTGGGACAAGAAAGAAGGAATCGCCTACATGGAGAAGGAATCCCGGGTCCTCCGGCCGGCGAATTATCCTCCGCCCGCCCCGGGCCGGGGAAGCGTGGCGGTCGCCGGCCCCGACGGGTTGAAGCTCGGCGTCCTGAATCTCCAGGGCCGGGTGTTCATGGAGCCGATCGATGACCCGTTTCGGGCGGCCGACGCGGCGGTTGAGGAGCTCCGGAAGGAGACGCCCTGCCTTATCGTCGATTTTCACGCCGAGGCGACGTCGGAAAAAGTCGCCCTGGGCTATTACTTGGACGGCCGGGTTTCGGCCGTCGTCGGGACGCATACTCATGTTCCGACGGCCGACGGGCGCGTCCTTCCCGGCGGGACGGCCTACGTCACCGATCTCGGAATGGCCGGCTCGCGGAATTCGGTCATCGGAATCCGCAAGGAGCAGGCCATTTTGAAGTTTCTGACGTCCCGCCCGATTCGCTTCGAACCGGACAAGGGGGGATCGTTTTTGTCGGGCGTCGTCGTCGAAATCGAAACGGCCACCGGCCGGGCCCTCTCCATCGTCCAAGAGATCATCGCCGAGGATTGACCGGGGCCCGGAGGCCAGGCCTTGGAACGAATTGAATGAACCGGGCCGTCCGTATAAAATAGCCGGGGAGAAGCGATGTCCGGGGAAAAAGAAGGCCGAGGGCTCCCGCCCGAGGAGGCGAAGAGCGGCCGGGATCTCGTCCGGGAGGGCAGCCTCGTTCTCCGCGACCACGTCTATTCGGTCACCGAGATCACCCAGGTCATCAAGGCCGCTCTCGAAACCGCCGTCCCCCAGGTCTGGGTCGTCGGCGAAATTTCCAACTGCCGGCGGCATCCCTCGGGTCATATTTATTTCACCCTCAAGGACGCCGGAGCGGCGCTTTCCGCCGCCGTTTGGAAAAGCAACGCCGCCCGTCTCAAGTTCGAGCTGCGGGACGGCCAGCAGGTCGTCTGCCGCGGCCGGATCGACGTCTACCCGCCCCGGGGGAGCTATCAGCTCAACGTCGACCAGGTCGAACCCAAGGGCAAGGGAGCCCTCCAGCTCGCCTTCGAGCAGCTCAAGGAAAAGCTCCGGGCGGAAGGATTGTTCGATCCCGCCCGCAAAAAAAAGATCCCTTTGCTGCCGAAGACGATCGGCGTTGTGACCTCCCCGACCGGGGCCGCCCTGATCGATATCCTCCGGACGATCGACCGGCGCTTCGCCAAGGTCCGGATCGTGATTTATCCGGCCCGAGTCCAGGGAGCGGGGGCGGCGGCCGAAATCGTCGAGGGGCTGGAGTTCCTCGGAGGCCGGCCGGGCATCGACGTGATTATCGTCGGCCGGGGCGGCGGATCGATCGAGGACTTATGGGCCTTTAACGAGGAGCCCGTCGCCCGGGCGATCGCCGCCTCTCCGGTCCCGGTCATCTCGGCGGTCGGCCACGAGGTCGATTTCACGATCTCCGATTTCGTCGCCGACATCCGGGCCTCCACCCCGACGGCCGCCGCCGAAATGGTCGTGGAAAAAGAGGAGACGTTCGCCGAGCGGATCGACAATCTCCGGCGCCGGGCGGGGCAGGCCGCCCGGTTCGGCCTTCAGACGCGCCGCGGCGGCGTCGATGAGCTCGCCCGGCACGGCGTCTTCGAGGGTTTCCAGCGCCGCCTCTGGATGCTGGGGCAGCGCGTCGATGAGCTGGAAGGGCGGGCGTTCGATGTGGTGAACGCGGAACGCCGGAGAATCGCCGACGGAAAAGCGCGGGCGGTCCTGGCCGCCGGGCGCATGGCCGCCGTTCTCGGCCGGCGGCTCGGCCAGGCCTCCGGCCGGGCGGCCCTGGTCGAGGAGAGGATCGGCGGCGCATTTCGGGCGTTATTGGCGAAACGGATGAGCGAATGGGAGCGCCTTTCGGCTTCGCTCCAGGCCCTAAGCCCGCTTGATGTCTTGAAGAAGGGCTATGCCGTCGTTTGGAAGGAAGGAACGCCGCGGATTCCGGTCACCCGGGCGGAAAGCCTCCGGCCCGGGGACGCGGTCGCGGTCTCGTTCCACCGGGGGGAATTCATCGCCGACGTGCGGACGGTCGACCCGGTCCGGCCGGTCACGGTCCCGGACGAAAGGGAGAGGTCATCATGAAAGAAAAGGACAAAACGAAGAAGCCGGATCTGGATTTTGAGAAGGCCTTAGCCGACTTGGAAGGGGTCGTGGAGGAGCTGGAAAAAGGCGGCCTCAGCCTCAACGAGTCGCTCGCCCGGTTCGAACGGGGCGTCAGGCTTTCCCGGTTTCTCCGCAATGAGCTGGACAAAGCCGAGAAAAAAATCGAGATCCTCTTGAAGGACGAAGCCGGCGAGGTTCATCCCGAGCCCTTCAGCCTGGAGGAGGCCGAAAGCGGAAAGCCGCCGGTGGCCAAACCGGGACCCGCCTCGAGGAAAATCCCTCCGAAAACCGGGACGGAAGACGACGATTCCGAGCTTCCGTTCTAAATCCCGGGGAAAAGAGGGCCGCGCTTTGCCTTTCCGCTCTCTCCGGAGAGGGGATCAGGCCTGTTTGCCGATCTCCCGGCGGCGGGATTTCATGTTATAATAACCTTTTATGAGAAGGATGATATGCGCCGGATGAGTGGCCGAAAAACGGGACGGAGGCGGATCAAGGGCTCCGCTTGACCTTCCCTTCCCGCGATGAAAAGAATCCTCGACTCGATCGACTCCCCGGCCGACCTGAAGACTCTGTCCTTGGCCGATATGTCCCGGCTGGCCGTCGAGATCCGGGCTGAGATTCTCGACGTCGTTTCCCGAAACGGCGGCCATCTGTCCTCCAACTTGGGAGTCGTCGAGCTCACGTTGGCCCTCCACCGAGTGTTCGACGCCCCCCGGGATCTCATCGTCTGGGACGTCGGCCACCAGACCTACACCCATAAAATCATCACCGGGCGGCGGGACCGGTTCGGCACCCTCCGCCGCGAAGGCGGGCTTCTCGGATTTCCCTCGCGCGAGGAAAGCCCCTATGATCCCTACAACACCGGGCATGCCTCGACGGCCCTCTCGGCCGCCCTGGGGCTGGCGGTCGCCCGGGACATGGCCGGAGAGAACCGCCTGGTCATCGCCGTCGTCGGGGACGGCTCGCTCACCGGCGGGGTGTCCTGGGAAGCCCTCAACCAGATCGGCAACCTGCGGATCCCGATGATCATCATCCTCAACGACAATGAGATGTCGATCTCTCAGAGCGTCGGAGCCATCTCCAAGTATCTCGGCTATCTGGCCTCGGGCCAGCATTACCTCCGGGTCAAGGACAAGGCCAAAACCCTTTTGAAATCCGTTCCGGGAGTGGGCGGGGCGATCATCCGGGCCGGCCGCGGGCTCGAGGAATTGGTCAAAAAGACGTTTTTCCCGGGACTCGTGTTCGAAGAGCTCGGTCTGCGGTACGTCGGACCCGTCCAGGGCCACAGCCTTCCCTCGCTTTTGGAGGTGTTTGAACGGGCCAAGAAAGAAGCCGAGGGGCCGGTGCTGATTCATTGCGTGACCCGGAAAGGCCGCGGTTACACTCCGGCTCAAAACAGCCCCGAGCATTTCCACGGGGCTCCGCCGTTCGACGTCGAGTCCGGCGAGCCGGCTTTCTCCGGAACCCATCCGTCCTACTCGGAGGTCTTCGGGGAAACCCTGCTCCGAATCGCCGGCGAGGATGAGCGGGTCGTGGCCATCACCGCGGCCATGCGCGAGGGGACCGGCTTGATGGAATTCGCCGCCCGGCGCCCGGCCCAGTTTTTTGACGTGGGCATCGCCGAGCAGCACGCCGTCAATTTCGCCGCCGGCCTGGCGGCCGGAGGGCGGCGGCCGGTGTGCGCCATCTATTCGACGTTTCTCCAGCGGGCTTACGACCAGATTTACCATGATGTCTGTCTCCAGAAGCTCCCCGTCGTTTTCGTCCTTGACCGGGCCGGCCTCGTTCCCGACGACGGCCCGACCCACCAGGGCGTCAACGACATCGCTTATCTGCGGCACATGCCGAACATGGTTCTCCTGGCCCCCCGGGACGAAAACGAGATGCGGCACATGTTGAAAGCCGCGTTCGGCTATGACCGGCCGGTGGCCCTCCGGTTTCCCAAGGGCGAAATCACGGGCGCGGTTCCCGAACCGGGCTGGAAAGACATCCCTCTCGGAAAGGCGGAGATACTCAAAGACGGGGAGAATCTCGTCCTGGCCTATGGAAGCATGGTTCTGCCGGCCCTGGAGGCGGCCGAACGGGCCGAAAAGGAATCAGCCGCCGCGGGAGCAGGGCTCAGTCTCTCCGTCGCCGACGCGAGATTTTGCGCGCCCTTGGACGAAGAATTGATCCTCCGGTTCGCCCGTTCCGGCCGGGCGATCGCGACCGTCGAGGAGGGCGTACTGGCCGGCGGCTTTGGAAGCGCCGTTCTGGAATTGATCAACCGCCGCGGGCTTTACGGCGTCCCGATCCGGTGTTTCGGTCTTCCGGTCGAGACGTTCCCCGTGGGGAAGCTCGGCCAGCTCCGCCGCCGGTACGGGCTTGACGCCGACGGCTTGGCGGCCGGCTTCCGGTCTTTTTTCAGCCGGCTGGCGAAAACGGAGGACGGCGGACCGACGTCCTGAACGGCCCGGAGGGGCGCCCTCCCCTCGTGAAAATCATGAAAAAAGCGCGCGCCGATGCGCTCCTGGTGGAACGCGGCTTGGCGGATTCCGTCGCCAAGGCCCGGGCCTTAATCATGGCCGGCCGGGTCGCCTCGGCGGCCCGCCAGATCGAAAAGGCCGGCGAGCCGCTGGCTGGCGACGTCCCCCTCTCCCTCAAGGCCGGCCGGCCGTATGTCGGCCGCGGCGGCTTGAAGCTGGCCGAGGCGCTGGACGCCTTCCGTGTTTCCCCGAGCGGGCTTGTCTGCGCCGACATCGGGGTTTCCACCGGCGGTTTCACCGACTGTCTTCTCCAGCGCGGAGCGCTCCGGGTTTATGCCGTGGACGTGTCGGTCCGGCAAATCGACGATCGCCTGCGCCGGGACCGGCGCGTCGCCTTGATCGAGAAAAACGCCCGGCTCCTCCAACCGGGGGATTTCCCCGAGCCGGTCGGGCTGGTTGTCATGGACGTCTCCTTCATTTCGATTCTCAAGATCCTTCCGGCCTTGGCCGCCGTCTTGAGGAGCGGCCGGGAGACGGCCGGAGGGGAGGAGCCGATTCTTCTTTCCTTGATCAAGCCCCAATTCGAGGCGGACAGGAGAAGCGTCGGCCGAGGCGGCGTCATCCGGAATCCGGAGATCCATAACCGGGTGCTGCGGCGCGTGGCCGCGGGCGCCCGGGCGGCGGGATTCTTCCTTTCGGGACTCATCCGCTTGAACACCCGCGGGCAGAAAGGCAACGTGGAATTTTTCGGGCGGTTCGGCTTGAGCGCCCCGGCGGTGGAACCGCTCCCGGGCCGCGTGTTAGAATGGATTTCCGCGGCCGTCAAGGAAGCGGATCCTGATCCGGGAGGAAATGAAGGATGAAGACCGTTCGGCGCGCCGGCATCGTCATCAAGCCCCACGCTCCGGGAGTGGCCGAGGTGATCGCCGGCCTGACCGCCGCTCTCGAGGCTCGGGGGATCACGCCCGTGCTGGAGCGGGCCGCGGCCGAAAAAGTCGGCCGAGCCGACGGTCTGGCGCGCGAAAGCATTCCAGCCGCTTGCGACTTGGTCGTGGTCCTGGGAGGGGACGGGACGTTTCTCAGCGTCGCCCACTCCGCCGCCCGGGCGGATGTCCCGGTCATGGGCGTCAACTTGGGGAGCCTCGGTTTTCTGACGGAAATCCCCCTGGCGGAAATGACCCTCGCCCTGGATGCCGTTCTTTCGGGACGGACGGACATCATCAGCCCGCGGATGATGCTCTCCACGACGTTCCGGGAAAAAACGGAGCTGACCCTCAACGACATCGTCTTCAATAAGGCGGCCAAGGCCCGGATGATCCATTACGTCCTCTCGGTCAACGGTTTGGAAATCGCCGCTCTCCGGGCCGACGGCCTGGTGGTGGCCACGCCGACCGGCAGCACGGCTTACTCGCTTTCGGCCGGCGGGCCGATCCTCCAGCCGAGCGTGCCGGCGATCCTCCTGACGCCGATCTGCCCCCATACGCTTTCGTTCCGGCCGACGGTCGTTTCCTCCGATTCCGTCATCCGGATCGAGGTCCGCACGCCCGGCGAGGAAGTGTACCTGACTCTGGACGGCCAGCGGGGCGGGGAGATGGACAGCGAAGGCATCGTCGAAATCCGGAAGGCAGATCACGTCCTCCGGCTGGTGACGTCGCCGCAGCGAAGATATTTCGGCCTTCTTCAGGAGAAGCTCCGGTGGGGCTGAAGGCCGTCCTTCCGGCGAAAACCGGGGGATCCGGCGCGGCAACGGATCTTGCCGGAAGGAGCGGGCGATGATGAATCCTCTCCTCCGGAGGAAGCCGAGCGTCGTTTTGGTCTCGGCCGAGGCTTTTCCCTTCACCGGCACCCGGGCTTCCGCGGCCGGGATGCAGGCTCTTCCCGAATCCCTGGCCCGCCTGGGATTCGATGTCTGTCTGGTGACTCCAAAATACCGCCGGCCGGCGATCGAAGCGCTTCCGCTCACCCCGGTCCTCCGGCGTTTTCTCGTTCCGGTCGGGAAGGACAAAGTCCCGGCTTCAGCCTTCCGGGCCGAAACGGCCATTTCGCCCTTGCCGCCCGTGGATTTTTCCGCGGTGCCGGACCCCCCGGCCCGCCGCTTCCGGGCGTATTTCATCGACAACGTCAAGTATTTCGACCGCGAGCGGATTTTCGGCTCGGAGAAGGCGCCGTACCTCGACAACGACGAACGGTTCGCCTTCTTCTGCCGGGCCGTCGTCGAATTCCTCCGCCGGGCCCGGATCCGGATCGACATCCTCCATTGCCATGACTGGCCGTCCGCCCTGATTCCCCTCTTTCTCCGGACGGCTTATGATGGACAGCGTCCGTTCCGCAAGACCGCCTCCGTTCTGACCGTTCATGATCCGGCGTTCCAAGGAGATTTTCCGCCCGAGTCGTTTGCCTTGACCGGCCTGGCTTGGGACCTCTTTACGCCGGAACGCCTGGCTGCGGGCGGGCGATTCAATTTCCTGGCGGCCGGTCTGTTGTATGCCGACGGCCTCTGCGCCGGAGACGAGGCCGCGGCCGAGGCCGTCCGGACGGGTGCGGCCGGAGCGGAGCTGGCGGCGGTGTTGGCGCGCCGCGGAACTTGGGACGGCCGCGGGGGCGGCCGGGAAAAAGCGGCCGGATCGGGGACGGAAGCCCGGTCCAAGGTCCGGGCGGAATTCGCGGTCCCGGCCTCGGGCCGGGACGTCGCCGAGGTCTATCGCCGGGCCCTCATTTCACGCAAAGGAGATTCCCATGTCCGATAACATTCCGTCCGTGACCGACGCCGATTTCGAGGCGGAAGTCCTGCGCTCCTCCCTGCCCGTGCTGGTCGATTTTTCCGCGGCCTGGTGCATGCCCTGCAAAGCCGTCGGGGTCATCGCGGCCGACTTGGCCGTCGAGATGAAAGACAAAATCATCGTCCGCCTGATGGACGTGGACGCCAGCCCCAAAACGCCGGCCAAGTACGGCATCCGGGGCATTCCGACGCTCCTCCTGTTCAAGGGCGGCGAACTGAAGGAATCGATCGTCGGCGCCGTCTCAAAGGAAAAAATCGTCGGCCTGATTGCGAAGCACTTATCCTGAGGTTGGGGGAGACCATGAACGCTGTCCCGCGATCCGACGTCGTCATCATCGGGGCCGGCCCGGCCGGCCTGTCGGCCGCGATCTACGCGGGCCGGGCCCGGCTTTCGACCGTCGTTTTGGAGAAAGCCCTGCCGGGAGGGCAGATCCTGATCACCGATTGGATCGAAAACTATCCGGGATTTCCCGACGGGGTCGCCCCGGCGGTCCTGATGGAGGGATTTGAAAAACAGGCCGTTCACTTCGGAGCGAAAATCGTGACCGACGAAGCCCGGGAGATCGTCCCCGATCCGGTGGGGTGGATCGTCCGCGGGGGGAAGGCCGACTATCCAGCTCGGGCGGTCATCATCGCCGTCGGCGCCAGGTACCGCCGCCTGGGACTCGCCGAGGAGGACCGGCTGACCGGCCGCGGCGTGTCGTACTGCGCCACGTGCGACGCGCCTTTTTTCCGCGGCCGGGCCGTGGCCGTGGTCGGCGGAGGGGACACCGCTCTCATGGAAGCGGTCTACTTGGCGAAGTACGCCTCCCGGGTCCACCTCATCCACCGGCGGGACCGCCTCCGCGGGACGAAAATCCTCCAGGAGCGCCTCTTTGCCGATCCCAAGATCACGGTGGAATGGAGCGCCGTCATCGATCAGATCCTCGGCCGCGACCGGGTCGAGGGGCTCGTCCTCCGGGACACGAACGACGGGTCGGTCCGCGAGCTGGCCGTGGAAGGCCTGTTCGTCTCGGTTGGCATGGATCCTCAGAGCGAATTCGTTCGGGAACTTCTCGACCTCAACGAATGGAAGGAAATCCGGGTCGACGGCCGGTTGGCGACGTCCCGTCCCGGGATCTTCGCGGCCGGCGATGTCATCGATGCCGCTCCGCATCAGGTGGCCACGGCCGCCGGAACCGGCGTCGCCGCCGCCCTCAGCGTCGTCGAATATCTTTCAAAGACCGGGTGACGGGCCTCCGGGGCCGGGTCATTTCTTGAGGGCGGTCTCGAGTTCGGCGACCCGGGCTTTCATTTTTTTGAATTCCTTGACGAGGTCGTAGAGCTGAGGGGCGACGGCCCACAGCTTCCGCCAGTCGCGGATATCGAGATGGGGGATGCCGGCGACCATGGTCCCGGCCGGGACGTTTTTCGTGATCCCTGTCTTGGCCGCGACGATGACGCCTTCGCCGATGTCGATGTGGTCCGGGATCCCGACTTGTCCGCTGAGGATCGCCCGGCGTCCGATCTTCGAGCTTCCGCCGATCCCGACCTGGGCCACGAGAATCGCGTCCTCGCCGACCTCGACGTTGTGGGCGACGGTGACGAGATTGTCGATTTTCGTCCCGCGGCGGACGATCGTGGCCCCGAGCGCGGCCCTGTCCACCGTCGAATTGGCCCCGATCTCGACGTCGTCCTCGATGATCACTGTTCCGACCTGGGGGATCTTGAGGTGCCGTCCATCCGGGCTGGGGAGGTAGCCGAAGCCGTCTCCGCCGATCTGGACGCCGTTGTGGAGGATGACCCGATCGCCGAGGCGGACATCCTCGCGGAGCGACACGCCCGAATGAAGGATGCAGCCGGCTCCGACCCGGACGCCCTCGTAGATTGAAACGAGGGGATGGATGATCGTGCCCGGACCGATCTCCGCCCCGGCGCCGACGACCGACATCGCTCCGACCGAGACGCCTTCGGCCAGCCGGGCGTCCGGAGAAACGAAGGCGCCGGGATGGACGCCCGGAGCGGGGGAGCGCGGGGGGATGATCAGGCCGATCGCCCGGAGGAAGGCCAGATGCGGCTGTTCGGCCCGGAGAACGGCCTTGAGGGGGACGCGATCGAGCGGCTCGCCGGCCGGGAGAATGCCGGCCGAGGCCCGGGTGCCCTCCAGGAGCGGGCGCAGCCGGGCTTGGGTGAAGAAAACCAAGTCGGCCGGACCGGCCTTATCCAGGGTGGAAACGCCCGTGATCTCGATGGATCCGTCCCCCTCAAAAACCAATCCTAGAAACTCCGCCAGCTTGCCAACGGTGATTTTCATCCCGGCCTCCGCCTTATTATGATGCCTAGTCAAGCATGTATTATACCTGTATGACATGCGTATTACACTCGAGCGACAGACGCGTGGAGGAGGCCGCGGCCACGGGCCGCAAGGAAAGGCCGAAAAAGGGGGGATGTCCCTTTTAAATTCAGGCGGCGGCCTGGCCAGCCGCGGGGGGGCGGGCGTCCAGGCGCTCGTTGACGACGGCGGCCAGCTCGGCGCCCCAGAGCATGATGGCCAGGGAAAACGAAAGCCAGAGAAGGAAAAAGATGATCGAAGTCAGCGTTCCCTGGACGAGCTTGCTGAGGACGATGCCGATGGCCGAAAAACGGACGACGTAGACGACGAAAAGCCGCTTGAAGACTTCCCAGAGAACGGCGGCGATGACGGCCGCCAGGAGGGCCGCCCGGGTATGGACTTTTCGCTCGGGGATGAACTTGTAGATCACGAACAGGACGAGGACGCTCAAGGCGAGGGGAATCAAGTACTGGATGAAAACGTTGTCGAAGAAGGTGACGACGCCCGGGTTGAGATAGGTGACGACGAAGTCGCTTGATTCGATGGCCCCGTGCACGGCCGTCCAGACGGCCGTGATCGAAAGCGAGACAAACAGGATGACGCCGGTCACGAACATGATCAGGTATTCCATCATCCGGTTGTAGACGAACGAGCGCTGGTAGTTCGTCCGGAAAATCTCGTTGATGATCCGGATCAGGTTGGAGAACAGCAGGCTGGCGGCGATCAGGGAGCCGATGATGCCGACCCAGCCGAGCTGATTGAAGCTGTCGGCGACCGAGGACATTTTCTCGAAGAAGGAGGGGCTGAACCGGGCGAAAAAATCCTCGGTGAAGAGATTCAGGCTGCGGACGGCGATTTCCGAGTTGCCCATGATCCGGGCCGTGATCCAGGCGAAGAGGGCCAAAAGCGGCACGGCGCACATCAGGGCGAAATAGGAGATGATGATGGAGTATTGGAAACAGCGGTCGCGGTCGAACCGCCGGAGGGTTTCGCCGAGAATCCGGAAAAACGGGGGGGCCATCACTCGGCCTTATCACGGGACCCTCCGG
>JAAZPG010000033.1 GCA_012797375.1 Acidobacteriota bacterium | reverse complement strand
TACGTCCGGGCCGAGCTCCGGGCGATGGGTTACCGCCTGGACGTCAAGAAGTACACGTCCGGGCCCATCAACGCGATCTTTTTCGACCGGGAGCACGGGACCTTCTGGGGCGGATCGAGCAATTACGGCGACGATTACGGCGTGGTCTGGTAGGGCGGCGTTCCGTCAGCGGAGGTAGCCCAGCGACCGAAGCTCTTCCTCCAGCTTCTTGTCGACGACGAGCTCCCTCCGTCCGGTCCGCTCCATGGCCGCCTTGAGATAGGCTTCGGCGACGGGCAGGAGCTCCCGGACGACGGCGGCTTTGCGGTTGGCGAGGTTGTTTTTTTCCATTGGATCGGCCGCCAAGTCATACAATTCGATCGGGATCCTCTCCGGCGGGGGGGGAGTAAAGTATTCGCGGAATCCCGGCAGGAATTCGCCGTTGAGGACGAGCTTGTACGGCCGCCGGAGGACCGCGACCCGGCTCGGAAAGTCATAAACGAATCCCGCCGGAAGGAAGCTTGTCAGCATCCGCCCGGGGAGTTTTTCTCCCTTGAAAAGGGGACAAAGGCTTACCCCGTCGAATCCGGATGGAGGAGCAGCCACGCCCGCCTCGGCCAGGATGGTGGGGACCAGGTCGATGAGCCCGACGTCTTCGTGGACGCGCCGCCCCGCCTCGCGCGACCGCGGAAGCTTGATCACCAAGGGCACGCGGATCAGCTCGTTGTACAGCGTATGACCGTGCTCCCAGGCGCCGTGATCGAAAAATTCCTCCCCGTGGTCGGCCGCGAGGATAATCAAGGCGTTCTCGTATAGGCCCAGCCTTTTCAAGTCCTCGACCAGCGGGCCGATCAAGTACCGGTCGACGGTCCGGATTTCCACGTCGTAGAGAGCCGTCATGTTCTCGCGTTCCCGCGGAGTCAAGGACCGGAACAAATGGGGGAATCCGATGCCGAGCACATCCTGAAGGGATACCCTCTTCCAGGGCATATCGTCCCGGAGAAAGAGAGCCCGTTCGGGAAATTCAGGGGAGCGGTAGGGATTGTGCGGCTGATAAGCATGGAGAAACAGGAAAAATTTCGAGGCCTTGCGGGCTTCCAGCCATAGGGCGGCGTTCCGGCGGACGTTGGCGGCGGAATTGAGGAGTTGATTGCCTCCGGCCCGCTCATTGTACAGGCCGAATCCCTTGGCGAAGCCGTATTTGGCGTTGAGCTGGCCTCCGCCGGTGAAGGCCGCGGTTTCATATCCGGCCCGGCGGAGGATTTCCGCGATCGTCGGAACGGCGGGGGGTATCCCATCGGCCATGTAAAGGGTTTGGTGGCGGGCCGGATTCAAACCCGTCAGCATCGTCGCATGAGAAGCCAACGTATACGGCGCCCCGCTGAAACAGGAGGTGAACAGGACGCCGTCGCCGGCCAAGCGTTCGGCCGCCGGGCTCGTCGGAAGGCGATAGCCGTACAAGCTGAGATGGTCGGCCCGCAGGGTGTCGATCGAAATCAGGATGATATTGGGCGGCGCGTCCGCCGCTTTCCCCGCTTCCCGTCTCGGGACGAGGAGGGGATCGATCCAGAAGGCCAAGCCGTTTTCTTGGGAAAACGCCCGGAGGTCTTTGGGCCCGGAAAATCCGGCCGCCCGGGTTTGAAAAACGATGGTGACGGTTTTCCCCGCCCAGGCCGACAAGTCGACTTCGCGGAGGACGACCCGGTGAAGACTTTGGACTTTGTCAAGATTTATGGATTCTTCGAAAATCCGGCCCGGACCGGGCACATCCTCCAATTTGATTTCGAAGACCGTATCTTCCGCACCATCTTGTTTATTCTCGGCATAGAGCCCGCATCCGAACCGGAGAACGCTCCGGAGCGGAATTTTGAGGCGATACCGGAATTCCGTCGGAGGGGGGGCCAGCAGAACCGGGAAGACATCCGGACCGAGGACGAGGGTTTTTTCCAGGGACCAGGGATTTTTCCCGAAGGAAGTATCTAGGACCACGGCGGTGGTCAGCATGGATTCCGGCCATTCCCGGCCGGTTGCCTTCGAATCGGCCGGGGGGGAGGCCGTCTTCAGCGGCGAGGCGGCGACGTTTTCCTCGGTCAGCCGGTCGATGAACAGAAACGGAGCCTCCGCCCGTTTGCAGCCGAAGGCGAAAAGAAGCGGAAGGGCAAGCAGCGGCGCGAGGAGGGGAAGACGCAAGCCGACGTTCGAAAATCTATGACTCATCGTCCCCCTCGTCATTTTTAACTCTGTCTTGGACAGGCTCGTTTTCTTT
>JAAZPG010000032.1 GCA_012797375.1 Acidobacteriota bacterium | reverse complement strand
GGACCTGGAGGGGAATCCCCTCGGCTTCACCCGGGAAGACAAACGCTCCCGTTGGGAGATTTCGGCCGAAAAGGATTTCGGCCGTTGGTCGTTGAAGTTGATGTACGCTCAAATTCGAAACGCGTCCAACGATCCGCTTTTTGACTGGGGCGGGGGCTTCCTTTCGGGAGGATTGCAATGGGGCTTCGATTGGGGCGCAAAGTAAACGCGGGATCCGTCGTTTTCGCCGTCGCCGCGCTTTTGGCGTCCGTCCAGGCTTCCCCGCCGCAAGGCCGGCCGCGGATGTCCGCTCATTATTATGACGTAAAGACGGAAATCCGGATCGAGGGCGTCGTTCAATCCATCCGATTCGAGCCTCGTTATCAGGGAGCGGCTCCCTTTCTCATCCTGGTTTTGGACGAGCCCAAGACGAGCCGCCGTTTCATCGTCGAAATCGGCCCGGCCTGGTTTTTCGAACATGACGTCCATCAGGGCGAGCGGATGAACGTCCTCGGATCGTTGGCTCCGGCGGGGGACGCAGAGGCGGTTTTGATCGCCAGGGAAGTCCAACTCCAGGGGGAGATCGTCCGGGTCCGGGATGCCCGGGGATTCCCGAATTGGAGGGGAGGCTCTCGGCAGGCGGGGAAACGGAAGCGGGGCCGTTGAATTGCGCCGACGGGAGTTTTGGGCTTTTTTCATCCTTCCCGCGGCCGGAATCATCGTTCTCTTTTTCCTTCAGTCCGCCCTGAGCCGGGAATTCCTCAAGCGAAAAACCGAGGCCCTGGTCAGGGAGCAGTTGACCGCTTCCGCCCGCATCCTGGCCGCTGAATTTGAGGAGCGGCTCAAAGAAGGGGTTCTTCCTCAAACCGCCCTCGACCGTTACTCCGGGGAGACGGACATCTATTTCTTAGCCCTTGTCGACGAGAGCGGGAATGTGCTGGGCTGGTCCTCTCAATTCGAGGGATATCTTCCGATCGCCGGCCGGCCCGCCTCGGATCCGGAAAGCTGGGCCATAGATTCCCCCGCCGGGACGATTCTCAACGTCGTGAGGACATTCCCGGCGAAGGAAGGCCGGATCTATTCTCTCTATCTTGGATATTCCCTGTCGCGGTTGGATGAAATGCTGGCCTATTCAAGGCGAAGCGCCCTCCTTCTTTTCGGCGCCCTGGGCGCCGTGGGCCTTCTTCTCTTCAGCGGGATTTATCGGATGCATCGGGCTTCCTTGGCCCGGACCGAGGAAGCCGCGGGCGAACGCCAGGAAAAAGAAAGATTCCGCGAGCTGTCCGGATTCACCGCCGGGATCGCCCATGAGATTAAGAATCCGCTGAACAGCCTCGCTCTTCTCTGCGAGATGATGGAAAAGAACGCCCCGGACGTCCTGGCCGGCGACGCGGCCCTCGGCCGGATCGAGGTCCAAAAAATCTCCCGCATCCTCGACCGGTTCTCGGCCGTGCTTCGGCCGCTGGATCTCCGGCTGGAAACGATCGAGGCGGACGCCGTCATCGGAGACGCGGTCGAGGCGGCTTCCCCCGCCGCGGTTTCCAAGGGCATTCCGATCCGGCGGGAGCCGGGCTCCGGGCCGCGCCTCCGGGCGGATCGTGGCTTGCTCGCCCAGGCCCTGTTCAATATCGTCCGCAACGGGCTCGAAGCTTCCGCGGACGGGGAGATCGTCATCCGAGCCGAAAAGAACAAGGCCGGTGTTTTGATTTCCGTCGAGGATTCCGGGCCGGGCATCCCGGCGGCGGACCGGGAACGCATCTTTGAGCCGTTTTTCTCAACGAAAGCCGATGGATTGGGAGTCGGCCTCTTTCTGGCCCGCAAGATCGTGGAAGCCCACGGCGGGCGGATTTCGGCCGCCGAACGAAGATCGGGGGGATCCGTCTTCCGGATCGAGCTCCCGGGGGAAAAAGGATGAATAAATCGATCGTCCTGATCGTCGAGGATGATCCTCTCCAGCGGAGGCTCATCCGGGGGAATTTGGAGAGCGAAGGCTTCGTCGTGACGGACGCGGCGGATCAAGCGTCGGCCGTGGCGGAAATGCGGCGTCTCCCGGCGGAGATCGCCTTGGTCGATTACAAGCTCGGCCGGGAGACGGGCCTTGACGTCATCCGTCTTCTCCTTAAGGAGAATCCCGCCCTGGCCCCGATCATGATCACGGCGTTCGCCAGCGTCGAAACCGCGGTCGAGGCGATCAAGGCCGGGGCTTATGACTATATCGTCAAGCCGATCGATTTTAAGAAGCTGCTTCTGATCATCGACCGGGCCTTGGAGCGGCATCGCCTTCGGGCCGAGGTGCAAAGCCTGCGGGAAACCCTGGTCGACAAATTCAGCGCGCGCAATTTCGTTTCCGCCTCGCCGGCCATGGAGGCCGTGTCGCGGCTCATGTCGAAAGCGTCTCAAAGCGATGCCAATGTCCTCATCACCGGGGAGACCGGCACGGGAAAGGATCTCGTCGCCCGGTCGATTCATTTCGCCTCGAGGCGGGCGAAGGGTCCCTTTCTGGCGGTCAACATCCCCTCTCTCCCCGAATCGCTGATTGAAAGCGAGCTTTTCGGAGCGGAGAAAGGAGCGTTTACCGGGGCCGGCGAGCGGAAGACGGGAAAATTCGAGGCGGCCGGAGGCGGAACGCTTCTCCTGGATGAGATCGGCGACCTTCCGCTCCATCTTCAAGTCAAACTCCTGCGCTTTCTCCAGGACCGCGAATTTTCCCGCCTGGGCTCGACCGCAGTCCTCCGCGCTGATGTCCGCGTTCTCGCGGCGACGAATCGGGACCTGGAGAAGGCCGTGAGCGAGGGGGCTTTCCGAGCCGACTTGTTCTACCGGTTGGATGTCATCCGGATCGCCCTTCCGCCGCTTCGCGAGCGCCGGGAGGATATTCCGCCGCTGGTCGATCATTTTCTCAGGAAATACGCGCTCCGCGAGAAGAAGGCCGTCCACGGGATTTCAGAGGAAGCCTTAGACATGCTGGTCCGTCATCCGTATCCGGGAAATGTCCGAGAGCTGGAAAACGCCGTCGAAAGAGCCGTCGTCTTCTGTGAAAATGACATGATTCTAAGCGAGGATCTCCCGCGGTCCTTGACCGTCCGTTCCGAAGCCGATTCCCCGTTCCCGGGGAAGGCGGTTTCTCTCGAGGAGAAGGTCAAACGCCTCGAAATCCGGGAAATTCGGGAAGCCCTGGAGGCTTCGGGGGGGGTTAAAAGCGCGGCCGCCCGGAAGCTCGGCATTACGGAGAGAATGCTTTCCTATAAAGTCAAAATCTACGGGCTGAAGCCCAAATCCCCGGAGGCCGGAAATCCCGTCTGACTCCCCTTAGGCTGGCGACCGGGCGGCGTTTCCGTTATAATGCCCTCTACCTTCTTTCGTGGAGAGATTCCCTTGGCGCGTTTGTATGAATACCAGAGCAAAATTCTTCTCCGCGAAGGCGGCCTTCCGGTCCCCGAAGGCGCCGTCGCCTCCTCCCCGGCCGAAGCCCGGGCGATCGCCGAGCGTCTCGGCCGCCCGGTCGTCCTGAAGATCCAGGTCTGGGTGACCGGCCGGGCCGGCCTCGGCGGCATCCAGTTCGCCGACACTCCGGCCGAAGCCGAGACCAAGGCCGCCGCCCTTCTCGGGATGAAGGTCAAGAATTACGTCGTCGAGCGCGTTTTGGTCGAGGAGAAGCTGGCCATCGAGGCGGAGTACTTCGCCGGGATCGTCATGGACGACGAAGCCAAGGCCCCGCTCCTCGTTTTCAGCTCCGTCGGCGGGACGGGGATCGAGGAGATCGCCCGCCGACGCCCGGACCGGGTCGTCCGCCGGCTGATCGACGTCCACACCGGCCTGCGCGGGTTTGAGGCTCTGAACGTCGTCCGAAAATCCGGGATCAGCGGCCCTGCCCTTGTCCCCTTGTCTGATTTGCTGACCAAGCTGGCCGCGATCGCCCGGAACGCCGACGCCCGCTCGGTCGAGATCAATCCCCTGGTCCGGACGGTCGACGGCCGGATTTTAGCGGCCGACTGCCATCTCGTCGTGGACGATTACGCCGTCTACCGTCATCCCGAGCTGGGCATTGAAATCGCCCGCGAGTTCGACCGTCCGCCGACCGAGCTCGAGCGGATCGCCTACAAAGTCGAGGAAAAGGACCACCGGGGGACGTTTTACTTTCTCCAGATGGCCGATCAATCCGAGCCGGACGATTTGCTGATCGGGTTTCACGGGGCCGGCGGCGGCGGATCGATGATGTCCATGGACGCCGTGCTCGCCCGGGGCTTCAAAATCGCCGATTATTGCGACACCAGCGGAAATCCTCCGGCCAGCAAGGTCTACCGGGCGGCCAAGGTCATTCTCAGCCAGCCCGGGCTCAAGGGCTATTTTTCCTCCGGCTCGGGCGTGGCCTCCCAGGAACAATACAACTCGGCCCGCGGGCTGGTGAAGGCGTTCGCCGAGGAGCGCCTGGCGATACCGGCCGTCCTCCGTCTCGGGGGGAATTGCGAGGAGGAAGCGATCCGGATCCTGAGC
>JAAZPG010000291.1 GCA_012797375.1 Acidobacteriota bacterium | reverse complement strand
TTCTCCGACATCCTCAAGGGGAAATATCCGAATTGGAGCGTGACGTTGACGCTGGAGGTGCCGATCGCTTCTTTTCTTTCGCGGACCGGGCTGGCCCGGGCGCGGGCGGCCGGCGAGCAAAACGAGCTCCGGCTCGAAAAGGAAAAAAGCGACATCGAATTCGAAGTCCAGGACGTCATCCGGGAATTGGAGGCGAAAGCCCGGATGATCGCCTCCTCCGCCCGGTACCGGGAGCTGACGGAAAAACGGGTCGCCTCCGAGACGCAGCGGTACCAGCAAGGGCTCGTCGGAAGCGAATGGCTGTTTAATTACCGGCGGGAGCTGGCCAACGCCAAGTCCGCTGAAATCCAGGCCGTCATCGAATACAAGATCGCCCTGGCCCGCCTCGACCGGATCACGGGCGCCTCGCCGGCGGCGGGCGGGGAACGGAATCCCTCATGAAGCTCGCCCGCTTCGCCGTCGAACGTCCGGTGACGGTGTCGATGTTTTTCCTGGGCGTCATTCTCTTGGGATTCGTCTCCCTCCGGGAGCTGAGCGTCGATCTCCTGCCGGACATCCGCTATCCCCGGCTGGCCGTCGTGACCGCTTACGGCGGAGCGGCCCCCGAGGAGATGGAAACCCTGGTGACGGCTGCCCTGGAATCGGCCGTCAGCCGGGTCCCCGGCCTCCGCCGGGTTGAATCCGTCTCCAAGGAGGGGATCTCCCATCTCAGCCTCGAGTTCGATTGGGGCACGAACATGGATTTCGCGATGCTCCATGTCCGGGAACAGCTGGACGCGGCCCGCGACGGACTTCCCGAGGGCGTCGAGGATCCCCGGATCGTCACCCTCGATCCCCAGAGCAAGCCGATCATGACCCTGGTTCTGACCGGAGATCGCGCCCTTCTCGAGCTCAAGGAGATCGCCGAGGACTTGACCAAACCCCGGCTCGAACAGGTCGAGGGGATCGGTTCGGCCGAAGTCACGGGAGGCGTCGAGCGGGAAATCGCGGTCGAAGTCGACCCCGCGAAGCTCGCCCTGTACGGGCTGACGATCGAGGAGATCGCCGGCCGGATCGACGCTTTCAACCGAAACCTGCAAGGCGGGATGATCCGGAAGGGAGCCTTTAAATATACGCTCCGGGTGGTCGGTGAATTCGAAACGATCGCTGAAATCGCCGACATCAGCCTCCGGGTCACGAAAAGCGGCGGGGTCATACGTCTCGGAGACGTGGCCGCCGTCCGGGACGTCCTCAACGAACGGCACGGGATCACCCGGTGGAACGGGGAGGAGAGCATCGGCCTCCAGGTTCGGAAGGAAGCCGGGGCCAACACGGTCAAAGCGACGAAAGCCGCCCGGAAGGTCTTGCGGGAGATCCGGAAGGAAAACCCCGGGATTGGAATCCAGGTCGCCGCCGAGCAGGCCGGCTTCATCGAAACGGCGATCGGGGCGGTCAAGAATGAAATCATCCAGGGCGCCCTGCTGGCTTTTCTCATTCTCTTTTTGTTCCTTCAGGAATGGAAAACGCCGCTCATCATCGACACCGTTATCCCGATCTCGGTTATCGGGACGTTCAGCCTGATGTATTTCAGCGGCCTCACCCTCAATCTGATGTCGCTCGGCGGCCTGGCCTTGGGGGTGGGCATGCTCGACGACTGCGCGGTCGTCGTTTCGGAAAACATCTTCCGCCACCGGACCCTGGGCAAGGGCCTCAAGGAGGCGGCGGTGACCGGAACGGCGGAGGTCGGCGGGGCGATCGTCTCGACCGCCCTGACGACAATGGTCGTCTTTCTGCCCGTCGTTTACGTGCGCGGGCCGGCCGGTCAGTTGTTCAAGGACACCGCCTTGACCGTCACGTACGCCTTGAGCGCGTCGCTTCTCGTTTCCTTGACCTTGATCGGGATGCTCCAGTCCCGGCGGTTCACCCCGGCCGAGGCCGGGGAGGGACGCCCCTGGTCCTGGCGGTGGGGGCTGCCGCCCGTCCGGGGAAGGAATCGGCGAAACGCGGTTCTTTGGCCGCTGCGGGCCTTGCGGTGGTTGCTGTACGCGGTCTTCAAGGGGATCGGTTTTGTCTTGAACGGCTTGGCGACATTCGCCGGTCGGCTTCTTAAACCTGCCGTTCATTTTCTCGGCCTTCCCTTCCGGCCGGTTCTCCGGGCCGTTTTCGGCGGATTCAACGCCGCCTACGGACGATTTTGCCGGTTCAACGATCGGGCCCTGGTCTGGTGCCTCGATCACAAGGTCCGGACCTTGGCCGCGACGCTGCTCCTCTTCGGAGCGGCTTTCCTCCTTGGATCAACCCTTCGCCGGGAGCTGATGCCCCCGCTCCAGACCAAGGCTTTCGAGATCGTCCTGAAAACGCCGGTCGATTATTCGCTCGAGCAGACCGCGGCCATGGCCGGAATGATCGAAACCCGGTTGGGCCGGGAGCCGGCCGGCGCTTCGGTGATGTCGCAGATCGGCATCGTTTCCGGGCTGGAGGCCGCCGACCCGGACGTTTCGATGAATTCAGCCCGGATCCATGTCGAGATAGACGCGCCCGGGCGTCTCGAAGGGGTCCTCGAAACTCTCCGCGGGATCATGGTCCAATACCCCGACCTCAGCTATCGCGTGGCCAAGGATCAGTCGCTCCTCGGAGAATTCCTGGCCCTGGGGACGGCCGAGATCGGCCTTCGGATCAAGGGAAACGACCTCGACCGGCTGAAAACGATCGCCGGAATTTTGACCGCCCGCCTTCAGGCGATTCCCGGGCTGGCCGACGTGAACACCAACCTCGGCGAGGGCAAGCCCGAGTTCAGGATGTCGGTCCGCAAGGACGCCCTCCGCAAGTACGCCGGCTTCTCGCCGGCCGATCTCGGCGGTTTTTTGGTCGACGCGGTCAACGGCCGGATCGCCACCCAGTACAATGAAATGGAAAAGAAATTCGATGTCCGCGTCCGGGCCGAAGGGGCCGCCCGCCGCAACATCGAGGCGCTTCTGGCCGAGCCGTATCCCCACGAGCGGAAGCTCATTCCGCTCCGCGAGCTCGTCGATTATGAGATCGTCCGGGGCCCGAGGGAAATCCGGCGGGAGAACCAGCAGAGGGAGGTCCTAGTGACCGCCGGCTTGAAAAACGCCAAGATCAGCGAGGTCATCCCGAACATCGAGCGGGAAATCGGGGCCCTCGATCTGCCTTCCGGATACCGCGTCGTCTTCAGCGGCGAGCGCGAGGAAATGTCCCGGTCCTTCCGGAGCCTTCTGTTCGCCCTCGGCCTGGCCGTCCTTTTGACCTATATGATCATGGCCGCCCAATTCGAGTCGTTTCTCCATCCCTTCCTCATCATGATCACGATCCCGATGGGCGCGGCCGGGGCCTTGTTCGCCCTGTGGGCCGCGGGCCAGACGATCAACGTCATCTCGGTCATCGGGATGGTCGTCCTGGTCGGACTGGTCGTCGACAACGCCATCGTCAAAATCGATTATACCCGGCAGCTTTGCCGGGAGGGAACGGGATTGCGGGAGGCGGTCGTCGAGTCCAGCCGGACCCGGCTGCGGCCCATCCTGATGTCCACCTTGAGCACGCTCTTCGGCCTCGTCCCCATGGCCCTCGGCCTGGAAGCCGGGGCCGAGATGATGCGGCCGCTGGCGATCACGGGGATCGGGGGGTTGACGGTTTCGACGTTTTTGACGCTGATCCTCATCCCCGTCCTGTATGAAGCGGTCGAGGCCCGGAAGGAACGGAAAGGGAACCGGGGAGCCGCGTGAAATTCCTCATCGATCGTCCCGTCGCGACGGCGATGGC
>JAAZPG010000290.1 GCA_012797375.1 Acidobacteriota bacterium | reverse complement strand
GGAGAAGCTGAGTTTCCTCCTGACCGGCCGGGGAAAGGCCGGCCAGCCGTATGTCACCCCGGCCTGAGACCGGAAAACGATGGTCGTTCCGATGAGGTCCTCGTCCGCGGGCCGGTCGGAGTTGATGTGAAAAGGAGGCCGGATGGTCAATTTCAGCGCGGCTTGGACGGTGCGGCCGGCGGTGAAGCCTCCGGCCGGAGCGACGACTTCGACCGAGACGATATCGTCCGGGGCTTGACTGAAGACGGCCGGGCCGATCGCCAATAAAATGCCAAGAATGAAAAAAAGACGCTTCATGCGATATCTCTCCGAAAACGGCGGAATCAGGCGGAATTATAGCACAGCCGTTCGGCGGATGGGGGCGCGCCCCTCCCTCCCTTCGCTGATTTTTGGGACGGAGCGAGGCGGATCCGCTTGTCCTGCTCTCCGGAGGGATGGTACCATTCCGGAGCACGGGGAGGCCGTTTCGCCTCCCTGACGAATCGAAAAAGGATGCCGCATGCCGCTTGACCGGACCGAAGCGCTTCGAGCCGAGTACCGGGCCCGCATCAACCGGGTCCTCGACTACATCGACCTCAACATCCGCCGGGACCTCCGCCTCGACGAGCTCGCCCGGACGGCCCATTTCTCCCGTTTTCATTTTCACCGGATTTTCAGCGCCCTGACGGGAGAGACGCTCAACGCTTATATCCAGCGGAGGAGGGCCGAGCTGGCGGCCGCGGCCCTCCTCCTTCATCCGAAAGCGACCATCACGGAAATCGCCCTGGACTACGGTTACTCGGGCTCGGACGTTTTCGCCCGGGCGTTCCGGGAGCGCTTCGGGATGAGCGCCTCGGAATGGCGGGCCGGCGGAGGCGAGGCCTGGCGCAAGAAACGCCAAACGAATGGCAAGAATCGTCAAGCGGAAGGCAAGATAAGCCAAGAGATTTTCGGCGCCCTGGATGATGATGAGGACGCTCTCATTTCATTCAGGAGGTCCTTCATGGACAAGTCGAAATTCAAGGTCGAGGTCAGGGAGGCGCCGGAGATGACGGTCGCCTATGTCCGGCATGTCGGTCCGTTCCAAGGAATGTCCCAGGCGTTCGAAAAGCTGATGCGATGGGCCGGTCCGCGCGGCCTCCTCCGCTTCCCGGAGACAAAAACGCTGGGCATTTATCATGACGATCCGGACATCACCGCAAACGACAAGCTCCGCTCCGACGCCTGCATCACCGTCCCTCCCGGGACGAACGTCGGGGGAGAAATCGGCGCCATGACCGTCCCCGGCGGACTGTTCGCCGTCGCCCGGGCCGAGGTCTCCCCGGACGAATTCGGCGAGGCCTGGAACGCCTTGATGCGCGACTGGCTGCCGGGAAGCGGGTATGAGCCGGACGACCGGATGTGCTACGAGCTTTATCTCAACGACCCGAAAACCCATCCCGAGGGGAAATTCATCATCGAGATCCACGAGCCCGTCCGTCCGTTGTGACGCTCCGTCGCCGTCAACCGGCGGCGGGGCCGCCGGTTGACGGCGGGGCGATTCCATGATTCTCATCCGCCGGAAAAGCCGCGAGGCGAGGTCCGCTGGCTCTCGGATTCCACCGACGAAAATCGGGAGATAAAGAACCTGTTTCCGATTTATTGGAATGAAGTGAGGCGACCCGGATTGAAGGGAAGCTCAGGCGAACGGGAAAACGAGGAAGACGGCCAAGTCCCAGAGAGTGTGGCTCACGGCGCAAAGAAGCGCCGAGCCGGTCCGCAGATATAAAAATCCCCAGAAAACTCCGCAGACCGCGGCCGCGGAAATCAGCATCGGATTCCCCGAGCCGGCATGAACGGCCGCATAAAGCACCGTCGCGGCGAGAAAGCCCCGGCCCGGCCCAAACCAGGCCGCCCAGCGCCGCTGGAGAAATCCACGCCAGAACAGCTCCTCCCCCGGACCGATGATGAGGCCCAGGAGAAAGCCGATCCTGAACGTCGAAGCTCCGTCCTTGAAGCCGTAGACCTCGGAAATCCCGCCTTCGGCAAAGGAAAAAAGGACCCGGGAGACCGCGTTTCCGGCCCAAAAGACGGCATAAAGAAAAACCGCCGAAACCACGCCCCGAAGGATCTTGCGGCCCGATTCGTTCCGAACATCGGCCCAAAGCAG
>JAAZPG010000003.1 GCA_012797375.1 Acidobacteriota bacterium | reverse complement strand
GTACTGCAGCTACTCGTCCAAGGCGAACTATTATTGGCCGCCCAGCGATCTTGTCGTCCTTTCCGGCGTCCTGCGGGAGACCCGGCTTGAGGTGATCGACGCGGTGGCCGACCGCCTCTCCGAAGAGGCTTGTCTCGAACGCATCCGGCGTTTTGCTCCGGACGTGGTTATCTTCACGAGCGGGACGGCGACGTGGAAAAACGATTTCGCCTTCACCGCCCGGGTCAAGGAGGAAACCGGGGCCCGCCTCGTCGCCACGGGTTCCATCTTCCTCTTCGAGGCGGAACGGTTCCTGGCCGCCGCTCCCCACGTCGACGCAGCGATCTTGGATACGGGCACCCCGGAAATCGTCGACTACGTTTGCGGGAGGAAGCGGGATTACTCCGCCCTGGCCGTCCGGAGGGCGGACGGTCTGTCCGTCCCGGCCCCGGCGCGTCCGGCTCCCGTTTTCACTCTCCCCGTTCCCCGCCACGATCTTTTCAACCTCCGGGCCAACCGCAGTCCGCTGGCCCGGCGCCGGCCGTTCGCTCTCGTCATCGCCTCGATCGGCTGCCCGTTCGGCTGCGTGTTTTGCACGGCCGGAGCCGTCGCCTACCGGTCGCGGAACCTTGACGGAGTCCTCGACGAGTTGGAGGCCCTCCGGGACCTCGGCGTCCGGGAAATCATGTTCAACGATCCGACCTTCACCGTCTCGAAGAAGCGGATCTTGGAATTGTGCGCCGGAATGGAAAACCGCGGACTCCGCTTTTCCTGGGTCTGCAACGCCCATATCACCACCCTGGACGAAGAGCTGGCCGCGGCCATGAAGAAGGCCGGCTGCCATACCGTCATGATCGGCGTGGAAAGCGGCCAGGAGGAAATCCTGGCGGCCACGGACAAGAAGATCACCCGGGAAAAGGCGATCCGGGCATTTGCCGTATGTAAAAAATTCCGCATCCGGACGCTCGCCTATTTCATCGTCGGCCTGCCTGGCGAGACGCCCGATTCAGTCGGCCGGACGATCCGCTTCGCCAAGGAGCTGGATCCGGACTTCGCCTCGTTCACCGTCTTGACTCCGGACGTCGGCTCCCCCTTGCGGCAGGAAAGCATCGCCAAGGGGTTGATCGATCCGGACGTCCTGCTTTTCGACAGCACCTGTCCGCCGGTCTTCAGCTCGGGCTCCCTGTCTCTGGAGGAACTCTGGCGGCTGCGGCAAAAGGCCGTCCGGTCCTTTTACCTCCGGCCGGCCTACCTTCTCAAGCAGCTGAGAGCAGTCCGGAGCGTCCGGGATTTTTTGTATCTCCTCGATCAGGCCCGGACCATGTTTTTCCGCTGAATCCCGGGCCGGCCCGGCGATTGACGTTTCCGGAACTCTTCCGCTATATTACGATTCATCATGTCCTTCTCCTCGAAATCGTCCGGGACGGCGGTCTTCCTTGTTCTCCTCATTCTGGCCGCCGCGGTCCGGTTTTGGGGCATCGGCTGGGGCCTTCCCCACACGTACCACGCGGACGAAAACTACTTCGCAGCGAAGTCGATGCGCTTCTTGGAGGGGGATCTCAATCCCCATTTCTTTCATGTCCCCACGCTTCACATGTACGCCCTGGCCGGGATGTGGAAGGTTTATTACGGAATCGAAAAAGCCGCCGGAAATGTCCGGACCATCGCCGAATTCGAGGAAACCTTCACCCAATTCCCCCAGGTTTTCTACTTGATCGGGCGCTTCCTCTCGGCCCTGATGGGCGCCGGGACGGTTCTTCTTCTCTATCTGCTCGGGAAAAGGATGTTCGGACCGCGGGCCGGAGCCTTGGCCGCCCTTCTTCTCACCTTCGGCCTGGAGCACGCCCGCATGTCGCACGACATGCTGCCCGACGTCCCCATGGTCTTCTTTCTCGTTTTGTCCTATCTCTTCATCTGGAATATCGCTGAAAAAGGGCGGACGCGGGATTATCTTTGGGCCGGAGCGGCGGCCGGCCTGGCGATGACCACCAAATACGGGGGGGTGCTCCTGTTCATTCCCTTGTTCGCCGCTCACGTGTACCGTGTCCGCGAAATCAAGCGGCCCGCCTGGGAATACATCCTCAGCCCGCGCTTGATCGGCGCCGGTCTTATTTTTCTGGTTGTGTTCATCCTCGGCAGCCCTTATGTCGTTCTCGATTTCCCGAAGTTTTTCAAGGATTTTCGGTGGCAGAGCCGCCATCTGACCGAGGAGGGGCATTTCGGGGATTCCACCGCGCATTCCGCCCTTCTTTTCTACCTGCGCCATGGATTCATCGAGAATGTGGGGATCGTCTCTCAATTCCTCGTCCTCGGCGGATTCCTCCTCGGCTTGTTCCGCCGTCAAAAGAGGGACGTGATCCTGCTATCCTATCCTTTGGTCCAGTTCGCCCTGATCTCGCTCTGGGGGGCGCGGGCGACGCGATACCTGATGCCCCTGGCTCCGTTTTTCTGCCTGATCGGGGGAGTCTTCCTGGCTTGGCTTCTGGACCGGAGTCGGAAAAAATTCGTCCCCGGGAGCGCGAACGGGAAACGGCGGACCGTTTTTGCCGCCGTCTCGTGGATCTTGGTCGCGGCGATCATCGCCCCTTCGGCTGTCCGTCTCGGAAAGCTGGACTCGGCCCTGGCCGGGCTCGATTCCCGGACGCGGGCCAAGCAATGGATCGAATACAACCTTCCCAAGGGCACCGGGATCGCCCTTGAATCCTACGGCCCCCCGATTTCCCGGCAGGACTACACCGTCTATTATAACCATACTTTCAGCCGGACGGACCTGGAATTCCTTTCCTTCAAGGGGATTGAATACGCCGTCGTCAGCGATATGATGGCCGGACGCTTCACCCGGTTCCCCCAGGACTTCCCCAGGGAAGCCGCGGTTTACGAGGAGTTGGCCCGGGAGGGCACCCTGGTGAAGACGATCGAGCCTGGATTCAAGGAGCCCTTGTTTGAAATCCACATGCCGAAACTTGAAATCTACAAGCTCAGCCGGGCTCCCGCCCAGGGCTTCCCGGTCAATTTTCGGACCTATGTCCAGGACGTTTCGCTAAGCCGCGCGCCGTCGGGTTCCTGGGAGATCCGGAGCGCGGTTTCGGCCGGAGGCGGCCTGGGCGTCAAGGAGGACGTCTCGAATCCCTACGTGAAAATCTCGGACTCCGGCGGCCGGGAATTGGCCCGCCTCATCCTCCGCCCCGGCCGGCTTCCCTCGGCCGAGCCGTGGGCCGCCGAAGCGTCGGAAACCGTCGCCGACATTCCCGAGGGGGCGGTCATCGACTTCGGGTACGAATATCTTCCGGCTCCGCGGACGACGTCCTATACGTCCGAGGAATCCCTGCGCAAGGAATACCGCTTGCCGGGGGTGATGGACGCGGCGGGGCGGAAAGCCGGGCGTTGGTCCGGACGAGTCTGGTTCGCGGCCGTCCCCGGCCCCGGGGGCTATCATTTCCAGACCGTCGCGGCCGTCTTCAGGGAGGACGGGGTTTTCGTCCGGAGTCGCGTTTTCGGTCCGGCCCTTCGATACGGCAACGGCCGGATCGATCATCCTTATGTCCTCTTCACCGACGCGGAGGGAAGCGAAGCGAAGAAAATCACGGTTTTCTCCGGCCGCCTCGGCGCGTTCGGCTCCGACGGGCGGGGACCGGCCGAGACCTCGATTCTTCTTCCCGGCCTCCCTCCCCGTTTCCGGCTGTTCATCGGCCATGAAGACGGAGCCGCCCGGCCGAACTCCGATATCCCGACCGGTCCGTACCGCCTCGAGCTGCCGACGCTCCCCGGCCCCCCCGGGCCGGAATCCCAAATATGATATAATTCCGGCAGGAGCATGAGTAAGGCGAGGCGGCGGAAGACGAACACTCAAACCGCGTCAAAAGCGGCCCCCCGGCGGCGGTTTCCCCTTTCCGAGGCCGTCGGCATATTGCTCGTCTTCGCCGCTCTTTTTTCCCTGGCCGCCCTGATCAGCTATAATTCCCTCGACCCGTCTTGGGCCAGCGCCGCGCCCGGGAACGCCCGCATCGACAACTGGGGGGGAAGGATCGGGGCGGAGACGGCCGAAACGGCATATGCCGCCCTCGGCCTGGCCGCCTGGCTCCTCCCCTTGGCCGCCGGATACCTGGGCATCCGGGCCATTCTTCACGGCAACCGGAGAATCATCTTCGGCAAAGCCGGGCAGTTTATTCTCCTGCTTCTCATCCTCTGTCCCCTTTTGGATCTTTTCTTTCAAAACATCGCTTGGGGCGGAAAGAAAATCCCGGTCGGCGGCGTTCTCGGCCAGCTTCTGGTCTCCTTCCTCCACGGTTTTTTCGGCAGTCCCGGAACTTTGATCTTCCTCCTGGCGGCGGCTTCGCTTTTCGCCGTCGCCGTCGGCGGTTTTTCCTTCAAGAAATTGTTTCTGGGCGTCGGCCGGATGACCCGGTTCACCGTCGCCGGAGTAAAGATCCGCATCCCCCGCCGCCCCAAGCCGGAAAAGCCGGCCCGGGAAAAGAAGGCTTCGGCCCGGGCCAAAGCGGAGCCGGCCGCCGCCCCGGCTCCGGCCCGGGCGGAGCGCCGCGAGCCGTCTCCTCCTCCGCGGCGCGAGCTGCGCAAGGCGGCGATCAAACCGCCGCTTCCTCCCGTCGCCCGGCCCGAGCAGTATGCGTTCCCCCAGTTCGACGACCGGCCCGACTACACCCTCCCGCCGCTGACGCTCCTGGATCCCGGCGCTCCGACCGAGCAGATCGACAGAAAGGAGCTTCAGGAAAAACGAAGCCTGATCGAGGAGAAGCTGGCCGAGTTCAAGGTCGAGGGCGAAGTGCGGGAATACCATCCCGGCCCGGTCATCACGACCTACGAGTACTCTCCGAAGCCGGGAATCAAGATCAACCAGGTCACGAATCTCTCCGACGACCTGGCCCTGGCCCTCGGGGCCGAATCCGTCCGCATCCAGCGGATTCCGGGCAAGTCCTCCCTGGGCGTGGAAATCCCCAACAACAAGCGGGAGATCATCAAGCTCCGCGATATCCTCGAGTCGGAAGCGTTCATCAAATCGCCGTCCAAGCTGACCCTTGCCTTGGGCAAGACCGTCCATGATGAAGTCTACGTGACGGACCTCGGAGTCATGCCGCACCTGCTGGTCGCCGGGGCGACCGGAACCGGGAAAAGCGTTTGTCTCAACGCCTTGATCGCCAGCATCCTCTATAAGGCCTCGCCCGAGGAGGTCAAGCTCCTGCTCATCGATCCCAAGCGGCTGGAGTTTTCCCTTTATGACGGAATCCCCCATCTTCTCAGCCCGGTCATCAACGACGCCAAGAAAGCCGCGGCCATCCTGATGGACACGGTCAAAAAGATGGAGGAGCGCTATTACCTGATGCAGCAGGCCAAGGTCCGCAACATCGACCAGTACAACCATCACATCGCCGACCAGCTCCGGGAAAAAAGAGGCAAGTTGACCGAGGAGGAGCGGCGGAAGCTCCGGCCCATGCCCTACATCGTCATCATCATCGACGAGCTGGCCGATCTCATCATGGTCAGCGGTCAGGACGTCGACTTCGCCATCGGCCGGCTGGCCCAGTTGGCCCGGGCGGTCGGCATCCACCTGGTCCTGGCCACCCAGCGTCCCTCGACCGACATCATCACCGGGACGATCAAGAACAACTTCCCCAGCCGGATCGCTTTCCGCGTCCCCAGCAAGATCGACTCCCGGGTCATCCTGGACGAAAACGGGGCGGAAAAGCTCCTGGGGATGGGCGACATGCTTTTCATCCCCCCGAATTATCCCCGGCTCGTCCGCCTCCACTGCTCCTATGTCTCGATTCCGGAAGTCCGCCGGCTGGTCAACTTCGTGAAAAAGCAGGGGACGCCGGACTACGACGAGCGCATCGTCGACGTCCTCCAGCGCACCGGGGAGATGCCTTGGGGCGAATCGGACGAAAAGGACGAAATGTTCGAGGAGGCGGTCAAGCTGATTCTCCACACCGGACAGGCCTCGGCTTCTTATCTCCAGCGGAGGCTCAAGCTCGGCTATGCCCGGGCCTCCCGCCTGATCGACCAGATGGAGCAGGAGGGCATTCTCGGGCCGTCGGAAGGCAGCAAACCCCGGGAGATCCTGGTCGACGTGAAAAGCTACATGCTGAACTCGGCGAAAAAAAATCCGGCCGGTGATTAGGCGATCGTGAAGCCCCCGCCCAAGGCCGAGGTCGACCTGGAAGCCGTCGTCGCGAAATACCGGCCGGTCGTCGGTTTCAAGATCCGCCGGGCCGTCGGCTGGGATAACCCGGACTGGGAGGACCTGACCAACGAGGTTCTCACGCAAACGATCGCGGCCGTTCGGGCCGGGGAATTCCGCGGGGATTCCCAAATCGGCACGTTCATCTACACCATC
>JAAZPG010000031.1 GCA_012797375.1 Acidobacteriota bacterium | reverse complement strand
CCCGCTGGAAGCGGACTGCGGGGATTTCCCCGGTGGTCGAGTGGACCTGGCGGTTGTTGTAACGTTCCAGTTCGGCCCGGAGGACCTGCCGGCCCTCGTCGATCGTCCGGACATCCTCGCGGGAACAGGTTCGGACGAGCCGGTCCTGGAGCCAACCATAGGGGCGTTCGATTTTGCCCTTGGCTTGAGGGGAGAGAGCATGGCGGACCTCGATCCCCAGGTCGCGGATGACTTGTTTCCATTGGGGATCGACGCCATCGGTGAGGAGATGGTGCCGTCGGCAGTGGGAGTCCCGGCCCTGGACGAAGCGGAAGATGGAGTGGGAGTCGGTGTAGAAGCTGAAGGGGATGCCCCAGCATAAAATCAGGCTTTCCAGGGCGCTGATGTGGTCCCAACTGGTCTCACGCTCGGCCAGGTCGGCATAGAGGATATAGCGGCTGTGGTCGTCGAGACTGGTGATGAGATGCCATTTGGTCCCAGCCGCGGGAGCCCAGAGGTGATGAGAGCTGTCGTGCTGGATGAGCTCACCAATATAGTTGGTCAGAACCTCGCGGGTGTGAGCCCTCCGGACTGGCTTACGGAGATAGAAACCTCCGGACTTGGCCTTCCTGATGATTGTTGGAACGGAGACTCTCTGCCCGTACTGATCGCGGAGCCGGTCCCGAATATAGGAGTAGTTATAACTCCAGAGTTTGATCTGGGGATCAAGAATGAGCTTTTTTTCGATCCGAAGTTCACGGAGGATGTTTTCCTCGATCTCCGGAGCGATGCGATGAGGGGCGTTACAACGGCGATAGTTGACCGTGAACCCCTCTGGATCCTCCTTGTAACGATTGAGCAGAGCAAAGATTCGGCTGCGGCCGATCTTGAAGATGGCGGTCAGATGGGCAAGCTTGATCTCCTTGCGAGTATACCGAGCAAAAAGATCCCGGATCTGGGCGTCCCGGAAGGACTTGTGAAGCTGTTTGGGCATAGATATACCTCCCTTCAGTTCTGGAGATATATCCCGACCTTTTGGAGGAGTCCACTTTTAAACTTTAAATGCCCTAAAAACAGTCCACTTTTAAAGTTTAAATGACAGGCGCCGGCCGCGCCTTGACTCTTCGGTCCCGGCATGGTATCAAGTATTTCTCCCTCATTACGCATATTTATCTCAATTCCTGGAGGCTTTCATGAAAGGATGGACCGGCAATATCTTACGAGTTGATCTCTCTTCCAAGACGTATAAAAAAGAGACGTTTTCCGAGGAATTCGCCCATAAATGGGTCGGCGGCCGCGGTTTCGCGGTTAAAACCCTGTACGACGAGCTCAAGCCCGGGATCGATCCCCTCGGACCGGACAACAAGTTCATCGTCGCCCTCGGCCCCATTTCCGGAATCCCGGCTCCCAACACCGGCAAGGCCGTCGTCGCGGCCAAATCGCCGCTGACCGGATTCTACGGAGACGGCAACCTGGGAACGCGGGCGGTCGAACAGCTCCGGAAAGCGGGCTACGACATGTTGATCGTCGAGGGCAAGGCCGACCGGCCGACGATGCTCTACATCGAAGACGACAAGGTCGAATTCCTTCCGGCCGACGAAATCTGGGGAAAAGGGACCTTCGCCTGCAACGACTGGATCTATTCGAAATACGGCAAGGGCGTCGGCGTCCTGAACATCGGCCAAGGCGGGGAGAACCTCGCCCGTTTCGCCGTCGTCCGGAGCCTGGAAGGCCGGGCCGGCGGCCGGCCGGGCATCGGGGCGGTCATGGGCTCCAAGCTCCTCAAGGCCATCGTCGTCAAAGGCACTCGTCCCATCCCCCAGGCCGATCCCGCCGGAATGAAGGCCGCCGGCTCGGCCGACCTTCGTCAGGTCGGGGTTCTCGACAAGCAGTCGGGCTGGTCGATCCAAGCCACCACCGGCGTTCTTCCCTTCTGCAACGAGGTCGCCGGCCTGCCCGTCCGCAACTTCCGGAAAACCCATCACCCCTTGGCCTGGCAGGTCGACGGAGAGCGCTGCAACAACGCCCGGGTGGCGACCTACGGCTGCCCGACCTGCACGATGCGCTGCGGCGTCACCGTCCTGGACAAGGAAGGCCACGAATCCGAGCTCGATTATGAAAACGTCGCTCTCCTGGGCCCCAACCTCGAAATTTTCGATATCCCCCAGATGGCCTCGCTCAACTATCTTTGCGACGAATTCGGCCTCGACACGATGTCGGCCGGCTGCACCCTTTCCTTCTATGCCGACGCCATCGACCAAGGGGCGGTGGACGGCGATTTCAAGTTCGGCGACGCCGAGCGGGCCAAGGAGCTCCTCCGCCTGGCCGCCCATCGGGAAGGCAAGGTCGGCCATCTCCTGGCGGACGGAACCCGGCGCATGGCCCGGGCTTTCGGCCGCGGCTCCGAGGCCTACGCCATGAACGTCAAGGGCTTGGAAGTCGCGGCTTACAACTGCAAGTTCATCCCCGGCCAGGCCTTGTCCTACGGTGTCGCGCCCATCGGAGCCCATCACCGGGAAGCCTGGATCATCACCTTCGAGATCAAGCACACGACCCGGGAATCCTACGGCCCGGAAAAGGCGGCCAAGGTCATCGAGCTCCAGCGCATCCGGGGCGGCTTGTTCGAATTCATCGTCGCCTGCCGCTTCCCCTGGATTGAAAACGGCTGGCCGCTCGATCACTATCCGAAGTACTTCAACCTGGCCACCGGCCTGAACTGGGGCTTGGATGATATGTGGCAAGTCGGCGACCGGATCTATTCGCTCATCAAGCTCCACTATCTCCGCGAATTCCCCGGCGCCAGCCGGGAGGATGATTATCCGCCGCGGGTCTGGTTCGATCCGGCCAACGCCGACACCGAGGGCCCGATCGCCGGAAAACACCTGGAGATCGACAAATACGACGGCCTGCTCCAGCACTATTACGACCAGCGCGGTTACGACCGGCGCGGCATCCCGACCATGGCGACCCTTCGTTCCCTGGGCCTGGAGGACGAGGCCGCCGACGCCCGGAAATACGCCGACCTGACGGAGTGACGCTCATGAAAGTCCGCGTCAAGGTCATCGGACCCTTGATCTACAAGACCGGTTTCAGCGAAAGGGACCTCGAGCTGGACGCGGAAACGACCGTCCGGGATCTCGTCGAACAGATCGGCATCCCCCCGGAGCGCCCCCGGATCGTGACCCGGAACGGAAAGGCCGTGCTTCCGGAGGACCGTCTCGCGGACGGCGACACGATCGCCGTTTCGCCCATCTATTCCGGCGGCTGAGGTCCGCGCCTCGGACAGACCGGTGTCTTTGCGGTTGAAACGCCTTTCGCCGGGCCGGACTCCCGGCCGAGACCGCGGAAGTATTTCCAGCGGCCTGGATTCCCGGATTCGGCATCGGCCGGCGACCCGTTTTATTTTCTTCCGCCGACGTTTTTCCGACCGAAAATTCGTCCAGCCGGACGGTTTCCCGTTCTTCCGCGGGATTCCGATCCGGCCGGACGGAGGCGGCGCCTCGGCTCTCAGCGATAGAGGCAGAGATAAGCGGCGTCGCCGGGGACCTTCAACTGGAATTTTCGGTCTTTCTCGACGGTGAACGATTCACCGGCCTTGAACGCCTTCCATTCCTCGCTTCCCGGAAGCTTGACGTTGAGGACGCCGCTGACGACCGTCATGATCTCCCGGGTGGACGTGCCGAACTCGTAGTCGCCCGGGGCCATCACCCCGATCGTGGCCGGGCCGCCTTCGGTCGTAAAACCGATCGATTTGACCTTTCCGCCGAAATATTCATTGACTTTCATCATGTTTTTCTCCTTTTTTTCATTAGACATTCGATGGCCCGGTTGGCCTGCATGGCCGCGACGATTCCGACCCGCGGGGCCATCGGCGAAACCGCCGCCGGGCTTTCCCCCGCCCCGTCGCCGATGAGCGTAAGCCGTCCGAACCGCCGCTCCCTGATCCGGTTGTTGGCCCCGTATCCGGCCAGTCCCGAGGCGGCGATGACCGGCCGTTCCGGGAAGGCCTTCATCCAGGCCTCGATCAGCATCTGCTTGCTCCCGGCCCGGTCGAACGCCTCAATCAGGACGTCGGCCTCACCGAAGAGGCGGGCGGCGTTTCGGGCCGTGACCGTCGTCCGCCGGAAAACGACGACCGTGGCCGAGGGAATCCGCCGGAGGTTGGCCGCCAGGGCCTCGACCTTGAAGCGGCCGACCTGGTCGGCGAAATACTGCTGGCGGTTGAGGTTGGACGTTTCCACCCGGTCGAAATCGGCGATGATGAGCTTCCCCACGCCGGCCCGGGCCAGGTGGAAAGCGACATTGGAGCCAAGCCCTCCGGCCCCGGCGACGCCGACGACGCTTGTCTTGAGGACGGCGGCGACCTCCGGATCATGGCGGGCATAGAACCGTTTTCGCAGCCGCTCCGACCGGTCGTCCGCGTCTTCCCGCCCCCGCGCCTCGACGAGATCGGCCAGGCGGCCGATGTCGCCGGGACGGAGCACGGTCCTCGAGGTCCGGAGCGGGACGGAAGAAACGACGATCCACCGATCCCGGTCCCGGATCGGAACACGGTCCTTGACATTCGGGCCGATCACCTCGATCGTCGGGATTTCGGGCCCGATCTTCCCTCCTTCAATGAAAACAAAATCGACCTCCTCTCCGGCCGCGGCGGCCAAGTCGCGATCTCCAGGACGGGAAGACGGCTTCCGCAAGAGGGCGGCGCCGCCCGGCCCGGACAAGGTGACCCACCGGGCTCCGGCCCGGAAAAACGCGCTCGAATCCTTGTCCGCCCCCCCGAGATCGAATCCCCCGCCGCAGTGCTTGACGACCGCCGACGTCCGGCCGCGCTTCCCCAGTTCGGCGATCAGCCGGCGAAGCAGCGTGGTCTTGCCCGCTCCCGACCGGCCCGCGACGGCGAAGACGCTCATCGGCGGTCACAACCCCAAGGCGGCGTCGATTTCCTGCATCGCCGCCAGGCAGACGCCGATGAATTCGTCGAGCTCCAGTCCAAGGTTCCGGCACGTCTCGATGTCCTCCCGCCGGGCGCCCTTGGCGAAGCTTTTCTCCTTGTAGCGGCGCTTGACGAAATCAACGTCGATGTTCTTGATTTTTTTCGTCGGGTGCATGAGGGCGGCGGCGACGATGAGACCGGTCAACGGATCGATGGCGAACATCGCCGTGTCCATGGGCGCTTGGCACGGGACCTTTCCGGCGTGAGCCCGGACGGCGTGGATGACGGCCGGATCGACGCCCCGGTTTTCTAGAATTTTCGCCGTTTCCTCCGTATGGAGCTCGGCGCTCATCCCGGTCATCTCATAATCGAGGTCGTGGATCAGCCCGGCTTCTCCCCACGACTCTGGATCGAATCCAAGGCGGGCGGCCATCGCCCGCATGCAGGCCTCCACGGCGAAGCAGTGCTTCACCAGGTTTTTGTTTTTCAAATGCTCGGTGACGAGGCCGAGCGCTTCCTCACGGTTCATGGTCGTCATCCTTTATTTGATGGATTTCTGAGGTTCGCTTTTAGCCGGAGCGGCCGGGGATTCGGCGGGCGAGGAGACAAGGGCGAGGAGGATGTCTTCTTGTTCCGTTTCCCCGTTCCGGGCCAGGAAGATCCTCGAACCCAGGATCTCCGGGGCGGCGAGGACGTCCCCCCCGGCCTCATACGCGGTCTTCGCCGTTCCGCTTTTCGCCTCGAAGGCCTGGAGGCGCGGCGACCGCGAGGCGGCGAAAACGATCGAGCCAGCCAGGAGAGGCCGATAAGCGGCCCGTCCCGCCAGCGGCTTCCAATACAGGATGTCGCCGCTGGGCAGATGAAAAGCCGCGAGGATGTGATTCGAGAGGACAAGATAGATGTTCCGGCCGTCGAAGGCGGGCGGACCGACCGGAACGCCGCCGAGGCGCTGGCGCCATATCAAGCTTCCCTTCGCCGGATCGAAAAGACCGATCGTCCCGCCGGCGAAACCGAGGAGAATCCGCCCGTCGACGAGGCTGAAATCGCCCCCGGACTTCCCCCCGACTCGAAATTCCCCGGCCGGGCGGCCTTCGGACGAGAACAGGAGGAGCCGGCCGTCGCCGGTCCGCAGGACGATCCGGTCGCCGCCGGATGTCCAGCCGGCCGTATCGGGAAGCAGGATTTTCCAAGCCGTCGATCCGTCGGCCGGGTTCAAGGCGGCCAGGAATCCGTCCGGATCGCGGACGATGATTTTTTCTCCGGCGAGGCCCAGGGGATCGGCGATCGGCTTGCTGAATTTGACGCTCCAGACTTCCCGTCCGGCCGCGTCGAGCCCGGTCACCCGGCCGTTGCTCCAGGCGGCGACGATCCGGTCGCCGGAGACGACGGGCGGCAGGGCTCCCGATCCCACGGGAACGGTCCAGAGAATCATGGATTTTTCCGAGTCGACCGCCTGAAGGAATCCCGTCCGCGACTGCACGAGAAGAAGGCCGCCCGGACCGGGGATGATCGCCGGAACCAGGGGCCCTCGGCAGGTCACCCGCGAGGCCTCGACCAAGGGAAACTTCAGGACGGCCGTCTCCTCGGGATTCAGCCGCGGGATTCCGCAGGACGCCGAAAGCAGAGCGAGAATCGCCGGGACCGCGAAAAGGCGCGTCGTTTTCATGACAAGGAATGATATTATATCATGAGCCGGGCGCCGGGCTTTACAACCGGGGCGATAAATGCTATTTATTTGATAGGAATGCCATGGTCAACTATATTTTGCTTTACAAAATCAAGAAAAAGGTCAAGGCGATGATCAAGGACAAGCTGGCTTTGGGGGAAATCGCCACGACCCCGAGCTCCTGCCTCGATTGCCTGGCCACCGACCTCAGCTGGGAGATTTATTACCTGATGAAGGAAAAATCCGAAACCTGATCAGGTCCCGGCGTTTTCTTTTTCCGAGCGGAAACGGGCCTTCACTCCGGCCCACCAATCCATCCGCTTCCGGATTTCCTTTTCATAGCCGAACGGCCCGGGATCGTAGTAGCGCCTCCCGGCCAGCCGGTCGGGCATCGTCTCCATGTCCGTCGTTCCTTCCGGCCGGTCGTGGGCGTAGGCATACCCCTTCCCGTAGCCGGCTTCTTTCATCAAGGCGGTGACGGCGTTCCGGATGACTTTCGGAACGGGCTCATGGGGCCGCTCCTCGACATCCTTGCGGACCTTCCCGAACGCCTCGTAGACGCGATTGCTCTTCGGCGCGGCGGCCAGATAGACGACCGCCTCGGCCAGGGCCAGGTCGCCTTCCGGCGATCCCAGGAACTCGTAGGCTTCCTTGGCCCGAAGCGTCACCGCCAGGGCCTGGGGATCGGCCAGGCCGACGTCCTCGGAGGCGAAACGCACCATCCGGCGGGCGATGTACAAGGGATCCTCCCCGGCATAGAGCATCCGGGCGAGCCAGTAAAGAGCCGCGTCGACGTCGCTGTTTCGCAGGCTCTTGTGCAGGGCGGAGATCAGGTTGTAATGCTCCTCCCCGTCCTTGTCGTACAGCAGCATGCGCTTCTGCTGCGCTTCCCGGACGTGATCCGGGCCGATGACGCCCGAGCCGGCCAGGTCGGCGGCCAGCTCCAAGGTGTTGAGGCTCCGCCGGGCGTCTCCGTTGGATTGGTCGATGAGCATCCGGCGGGCCGCCGGATCGAGGCTCAAGCCCCGTCGGCCGATCCCCCGGTCCGGATCGGCCAGGGCGTCGTCGAGGATCCGGCTCACCGCCTCGTCGTCGAGCGGCTCCAACGTCAGCACCCGCGTCCGCGAAAGGAGCGGGGCGATGACCTCGAACGAGGGATTCTCGGTCGTTGAGCCGAAGAGGATGATGTCGCCGCGCTCGACATAGGGCAAAAAAGCCCCTTGCTGGGCCTTGTTGAAGCGATGGATTTCGTCGATGAAGATGATCGTCGGCTTCCCGTAGAGGCGCTTGTGGCTTTCGGCCTGGGCCATCACCTCCTTGACTTCCTTGATCCCGGAAAGAACGGCGCTGAAAAACGTCGAGGGGAGGTCGAAGTGCCGGGCCAGCATCATGGCCAAGGTCGTTTTTCCCGAGCCGGGAGGCCCCCAAAAGATGAGGGAGACGAGACGGCGGGATTCGATGAGCTGGGTCAGGATCTTGCCCTTGCCCAGGAGATGCTCCTGACCGTACAGCCGTTCGAACGTTTCCGGACGCATCCGCTCGGCCAGGGGCACGAGGGTCTCCGGCTTCGCCTTGGGCATGCGGGGATTATACCCCATTTCACCCGGAATGAGGGCCGGTTGGATTGACCGCGGCCCCGGCCCATGCTATCGTAACCGGGAATCAACCACGCGGGGGGAGCGCCGACCGCGGAGTGACGAAGATCCGATGAGCCCGAAGGACGAACAAAAGCTTTTCTACCGGCTCGCGGAAGTCTGCCGGCTGGCGAAAATCGATGCCGAAACGATCGCCCTCTGGGAAAAAGAGTTTCCCTTCATCGAACCGGGAGAGACGGCTTCGGGCCGGAAGATCTACCGGGCGAAGGACCTCGAGATCATCCTCCGGATCAAGGATCTTCTCGGGAAGGAACAGCTCACCTTGGCCGGCGCCCGGCGCCGTCTCGAGGCGGAAATGGATCTCCGGCCGGTTCCGGCCGTCCATCCGGACAAGATCGTCAAGCTGCTCTGGCGCGTCCGCGACGAATTGCAGGATCTCTCCCAATCCCTGGACCGGCCGGCGAAAAAAGAACGCCGCCCGGCGGATTGACTTTCTCTGAAGACAGGTCTTCAGGAAAAATCCGCTCAAGCTTGCTGGTTTTCCGCGTTTTCGTTCCTTCAGACATCGCCCTCAAAGAGCTTTGAGACATTCTTTCCCTGATCGCCCGGCCCTCCCGTGCCTGTCTTTTGGTCCTTCTTGGGGTTTCGGCGAGATTTTTCGTTGATTCAATGCGCGGGGGTGACCCGGCCGGACGTTTTTGCTATAATGCCTCTTCCGTCGGGACGTGGCGCAGCCTGGTAGCGCACATGCTTGGGGTGCATGGGGTCGGCGGTTCGAATCCGCCCGT
>JAAZPG010000289.1 GCA_012797375.1 Acidobacteriota bacterium | reverse complement strand
TCGCTCCGAACTTTTTCGGGCATGTCTGAACAGGTCGAGCTGGGATACCTCGGCCCGATTCACAAGAACTCGTCCCGGGTCATGCGGGTGATGCCCGGCCTCCCGGACGGCTCCCCCGTTCCCGAGTTCATCCACGTCCGCGGCGCGGCATTCGATTTCTTCGACGGCCGCCGCTGGCGGAAATCCCCCGTCTCCTTCACCTCGGAAATCTCCGGGCGGTTGGTTTCCTCCCGGCGGACGATGGCTTGGATCCGGCGGGAAAGGGGATGGATCTCCGCTCCAGGCTACGATCCTCAAAAGCCGTTCCGCGAGGAAACCTACGTTCTCTCCCCCTTCCTCAACACCAGCCTCGTCTTTTTCGCCGGCCCGCCCGGGGCGATCGAGGCGAATTATCAAGGCATCTTTTTCGACTTCACGGACACGGCCTACTTCCCCGGCGCTTATCTCGAGGGAATCTCCTACCGGGTTCGGACCCAAGGCCGGGAACCCTCCTTCTCCCGGTCGATCCGGGACTACGGCGGGCTGCTCCAATCCCATTTTCTCCAACAGCCCGGGCCGAACGAGCGCCTGCGCCGCTTGGCCGTCCAATTCGCCGGGCGGGCCGGAGACGCGCGCAGCCGGGCGGCCGCCGTCGAGGCCCGCCTCCGCGGCGGCTATTCCTACTCCCTGGCCGCCGATCTCGGCCGCCAAGACATCGACGGTTTTCTTTTCGAATCGAAGGCCGGCAACTGCGAATACTTCGCCACGGCCATGTGCCTGTTGCTCCGGCATTTGGACATCCCCTCGCGCTTGGCCGTCGGCTTTCTCGGCAGCGAGTGGAACGAATACGGGAAATTCTTCGACATCCGCCAGAGCGACGCCCACGCTTGGGTTGAGGCGTACCTGCCCGAGTCCGGCTGGACGACGTTCGATCCGACGCCGCCCGATTTCACGGAGAGCGGGGCGGGCTCCCTTTTCTCCCGCCTTTGGAGCGCTCTGAACGACAAGTTCGAAGACCTCCAATTCCGCTGGTACCGCTATGTCGTGGGCTACGACACGTTCACCCAGAGGAATTTCCTTTACAACATCGTCCGAAAAGCCTCCGAGGCGGCGGTTCCTCTTCTCTTCGGGCTGGCCGGGTTTTCGGCCGCTCTATTTCTCCTCCTACGGCGGAAATCCCGGGGAACGCTTCCGGCCTGGAAGCCCTCCCGAAAAAAGCCGGAGGATTTTTATGAAACGCTGCTCGTCCGCCTCGGCCGGGCCGGTTTTCCCCGCCGGCCTTCCCAGACGGCCGCCGAATACGCCGGGGAGACCGGGTCCGCCCATCCGGAATTGGGCGGATTGACCGGGCTGGCCCGCCGCCATTACGAGCTCCGTTACGCCGGCCGGGCCTTGGAGGAATCCGAGCGGGCGGAGATCGCCCGAACATCAAACGACATCGCGGCCGCCGCCCGCCGCCTCAAGCGGCGCCGCCGGCGGGACGTCAAGGGAGGAAACGCATGAAGTCTTACCGCCGGGAGCTTTTTTTCGAAATCCCCAACCGCCGGGGATTCGTCAACATCACCCCGCAGGTCGAGTCCTGTCTCCGGGAAAGCGGCATCCGCGAAGGGCTGTGCCTGGTGAACTCCATGCACATCACCTCGTCGGTTTTCATCAACGACGACGAAAGCGGCCTGCACCACGACTTCGAAGTCTGGCTGGAAAAACTCGCTCCCCACGAGCCTGTTTCTTCCTACCGCCACAACGGATTCGAGGACAACGCCGACGCCCACCTCAAGCGCCAGGTGATGGGCCGGGAAGCCGTCGTCGCGGTGACGAGCGGAAAGCTCGATTTCGGCACCTGGGAACAGATCTTTTACGGCGAATTCGACGGCCGACGTCGAAAAAGAGTTCTTGTCAAGATAATCGGCGAATAAAAGGAATCGGCGAGGAGGTTAAGTACTCCCCTCCTTAAGCGAAGATACCGGCAAGAGGCCGAGGGGCAATCCCGTCCTTCAATGCCGACGAGACCCTGAAGGCGGAGGAAATTAAAAAGGAAGCGGTTCCCGGCCGGCTTGGCCGGCCGCGGGTTTAAGCTTTCGTCCGGGTCTTGCGAAGGACACGGCCGGCCAGGGCGCCGGTGTGCTCTCCGTCCCGGACGGTGACGGCGCCGTTGACGACGACCAAGTCGATGCCCGCCGGGAACTGGTGGGGATCGCTCCAGGTCGCCCGGTCGGCGACGGTTTCCGGGTTGATGACGACCAGGTCGGCGAACGCTTCTTCCCGGACGGCTCCCCGCCCGGCCAAGCCGAACATCCCGGCCGGGGCGGAGGTGATCTTCTGGATCATCTCCCGGAGCGAAACCAGGTGCTCCGCCCGGACATATTTATTCAGGACGCGAGGGAACGTTCCGTACACGCGCGGATGGGGCTTTCCCGAGGCGAGGATTCCATAGGGAGCCCGGATCGAACTGTCCGAGCCGATCCCCACTTGGGGATGGGCCAAAATCCGGCGGAGGTTGTCCTCCGACATCATGAACAGGACGGCGTCGACCCGGTCCCGCTCCTCGATGATCAGGTCCCGCATGAATTCATACGGCGGCTTGCCGGCTCTGCCGGCGGCGGCCAGGACATCCAG
>JAAZPG010000288.1 GCA_012797375.1 Acidobacteriota bacterium | reverse complement strand
CTAAGCGGAGAAGGTCCCGGCTTTTTTCGGTCGAGAGAGAGCCGTTCATGGGCGTTTTTCTTCCTTCCGGCCGGCCGGCCGCTCGACGACGACGCGGATTTTCTTGAAGAGAAACCGGTCGTGGTAATCGATCAACGATCCGGCGGGGGGCCGCTTTTTCCCGCCCGGCAAGGGGATTTCAACAAGAACCTTGCCGGTTCCAAACGGCCGGAGAAGGGGCGCGCGGGCGGCCGCCGGCGCGCCGATGAGGAAAAAACCGACGATTTTCCTCCCCAGTCCGGCATCCATTTCATAAAAGGACCGGAGCGACGGCCAGGCGGAGGAGGGGGAGGGGAGAACGGCCTCGACATACACGCGGTTGCCGCGGCGATGGCCGAGAAGAAAACCCCGGCCGCCTTTTTTCGGAACGAGGCGGCGGACCGCTTCCAGCATCCGGGCGGCGTCGGACGTAAGAAATACGTCCATCGACGGCTTGATCAAAGACGTTTCCTTCATGTTCAACCGAGGGGGCCGACGGCCTTTTCCACCGCTTCCAGGATCTCCCCCGACTGGACGAGGGCTTTCATCTTGTTGTGATCGACGTGCAAGGGACGGTCCTCGTCGAGGCGGGCGACGTGTCTGCGGATGACGCCCTTGGCCGCCCGGGCGCCGGCGCCGGGCGTGAACGGGCGGAAATCGAGACCCTGGGCGGCGGCCATCAATTCGATTCCCAGGATGCCGTAGGCGTTGTCCAGGATCTGGAGGTTCTTCAGGGCCGTGTTCATCCCCATCGAGACGAAATCCTCCTGATCGGCGGCCGCCGGGATGGATTGGATGCAGGCCGGGGCGCTGAGGATCCGCTGCTCGACGACCAGGGCGTCGGCCGTGTATTGGCTGAGCATCATCCCTGAAAAAAGACCCGCGCCCTTCGTCAGGAAAGCCGGCAGGCCGACGCTCAAGGCGGGGTTGGTCAGGCGATTGAGCCGGCGCTCGCTCAGGACGCAGACCATGGTCAAGGCCGCTCCGGCCATCTCCATGGGCAGGGCGACCGGAGTGCCTTGAAAATTCGCCCCGGTCAGGGTGAGCTTGTTTTCAGTCAGGAAGATGGGGTTGTCGGCCGTGGCGTTGAGCTCGATTTCGACTTGGCGGCGGGCGTGGGCCAAGGCGTCATGAGCCGCCCCGATGACCTGGGGCGTGGACCGCATGGAGTAGGCGTCCTGGACCTTGGTTTTCATTTTGCCGGTGGTTAAGTCGCTTCCCTGGAGACACTTGAGGATGGCCCGGGCCGACCGGACGGCCCCCGGGAAGCCGCGCTCCTCGTGGAGCCGGACGTCGTAGGGCTTCAAATTGCCGATCAGGGCTTCGATGGTCATCGTCGCGGCGATTTCGGCTTGTTTCAGCGTCCGGTCCATGTCGTAGAGCGTCAGGGTCGATATGGCCGTCAGGAGATTGGAGCCGTTGATGGCCGCCAGCCCGTCCCGGGCTTGGAGGCCGGGGACCGGGATGCCGGCCCGTTCCAGGGCGACCCGCCCGGCCAGGCGCTCGCCCCGGTAATACGCTTCGCCCTCGCCCATCAGAAGAAGGGCGACCTGGGACATGGGGGCGAGATCGCCGGAAGCGCCGACGGATCCTTTCCGGCAGACGACCGGAGTGACGCCCTTGTTGAGCATTTCGGCCAGGGTCAGAGTGATTTCCGGGCGGCAGCCCGAGCGGCCCCGGGCATGGACGTTGATCCGGCCGGCCATCGCCGCCCGGACGTGCTCGACCGGGGCCGGATCGCCGATGCCGGCGGCGTGATTGTAGATCAGGTACTTCTGGAACTGGCCGACCTGCTCGTCGGTGAGGACCACCTCGGAGAACTCTCCGATCCCGGTGTTGATCCCGTACATGATCTCGCCCGCCTTGATTTTCTCTTCAAGCATCTCCCGGCAGGCCTTGATTTTGGCGATGGCCTCGGGGGGGACTTCCACCGGCTCGCCCTCCCGGGCGATG
>JAAZPG010000287.1 GCA_012797375.1 Acidobacteriota bacterium | reverse complement strand
GCCGCCGAATTGATGGGCTTCGTCGTCGTTCAGGCGACGGGGATCTCCGGGCTGGTTCATCTCCTCAACGCCTGGTTTCTGGCGATCGGAATCAGCGGCACGGCCCTTATCGCCTCAAGCCTGGGGGCCTCGGCGGAAGCTTCGCTGACCGCCGGTCTGCTCTTCGCTCTGGCGCCGGTCCATATCCAGCAGTTGAACGGGACATATGTGGATTCGGCTTTCGCCTCGGCGGTGGTCGCTCTCTTCGCCGTTTTGTCCCGCCTGGCCGCCGGCACGCGCGGTCGATTCGCCGCTTGGGATGAAGTCGCCGTTTTCGGCGCCGGCGCCGGCCTGGTCCTCGGCCTCAAGAGCTCGGGAATCCTTCCGGCGGGTGTGGCCGGAGCGGCCGCGGTGATCGTTCTCGGACTTCACCGGCGGAGATTGCCGGCCGAATCCCGGCGGGCGGCGAATCTTCGGACCTGGGCCTGGATTCCCGTTGTTTTCCTCATCTCCGCCCTGGTCGGCGGCTATTGGTACGCTCGAAACCTCGCCCACACCGGAAATCCGGCTTACCCCCTGACGCTGAAAATCGGTGACCCCGGTCGATCCGCCAAATCGGTTGATTTTATCTTGAACAAGGCCGCCAACACTCCCCCCGTGATCAGGAACTGGCCGGGCTGGAAGCAGGTGGCTTATGTCTGGATGCAGGGCGGCCCGGCTCACTGGCCGTATTCGGTCTGCAGCGCCAGCGGTCGCTTGGGAGGGCTCGGCCTTCTCTGGCTTTTGGGATGCCTCCCGGCCGTCATCCTCGCCTGTTTAACCGGGAAAAAATCCGGGCCGCCTCCCGGCTTGCGCCGAGCCCGGATCACGCTCCTCCTCTGCGCGGCCCTGGTTTTTCTTTTGACGCCAATGCATTGGTGGGCTCGGTATACGGTGTGGCCGCTTGGAATCGGTTTGCCCTTCCTCGTCCTCGTTCTCGACAAATTTTGGGAAAGCCGCGGCCGGAAATGGATCGCCTCCTGGGCGATCCTTCTGGCCGCCGTTTTTCTCGCGGAAACGGCGGCGGGAATCATGTGGCTGGCCGGAGCCAGCGGAATCGACTGGTATGGGGGACAGACTGCTTTTCCCGCCGAACGGAAGATCGGCTTCGACCGGCTGACTTGGAGCCGCCCCTTCATGACGATCGACGAGACCCGCCGCGGCGCCGCGTATCGCCGAATGAAAGGCGATTTCGAGCCCGTTCTCCTCGGACCTTTGAATCAACAGAGGGTTCTCTCCCCGCCGATGACGGCCATGTTCGGGATGGTCTGCGATCCGCTGGGCCGACGCCGGGTTTTCGTGACGGATTTTCCACACCTTCAAGGCCTGAGGAAATTACGGCGTTTCCTTAGGGAAAACAAGATCCGTTACGCGATCTGGGACGCCTCCGCCGCCCAAATCCCGCCCTTCGACCGATTATGCCTCCGCAAGGAAAACGACGGAACATACCGGTATTTCATTTTCGAGGAGCCGGAAGACCCGGCCGGGAAAAAGGAAACGATCTCTCCCCCCTTGTCCGCGGAGACAGTGAAAACCGCGGAGTGAGGCCCGCGCCCGGGACGGGACGTCACGCGGCTCCATTTCCGATTGAAAACGGCCCGGTAAATCCGGAGGACGTCCGCAACGCCCGAAGGGAACCCGGCTCTCCGGCGGAGGGGTGGAGACGTCTTTACACGATGAAGCGGGATCTCCCTCCGGCCGTCTCTCCCCGAAAGAACGCCGATTTGCGCCTCCCGAAAAGACCGGTGAAATCGCCCGGACAGGGGAAACCGTCCCTTCCTCATTCGCGGACCATTCCCAAGAAGCGGATTCACCCGCTGATCCGCCTTATTTCCCCGTAAATTAATCCATTTTATTATTCGCGCAACCGGTGAGACGATCCGAATGTTAGCAAACTTTTAAAAGTGGACTGTCGTAAAGTTTAAAAGCGGACTCCTTCGAAGTCCTCGAGTTTAGCCCGTTGAGTTCCCAGATAGGTCTTTTCATGCCAGAAGCGGATCTCGGCAAGGTCCTGATCTCGGCGAAAGACGATCCGCATCTGAACCGGCTCTCGAGGATCGACGCCTTTGAGTCTGAAGCTCAGATCGCGGATCCGGACCGTCCGGTAGGCATCTACGACCCTTTCCAAGCGGAGACAGAAGATGTCCTTTGTGGAGAGGAAGGGGGGAGGGATCATGAACTCGCGGAACAGACTCCGCTTCTCTTTTCTGGCCCGCTGGAAGCGGACTGCGGGGATTTCCCCGGTGGTCGAGTGGACCTGGCGGTTGTTGTAACGTTCCAGTTCGGCCCGGAGGACCTGTCGGCCCTCGTCGATCTTCCGGACATCCTCGCGGGAACAGGTTCGGACGAGCCGGTCCTGGAGCCAACCATAGGGGCGTT
>JAAZPG010000286.1 GCA_012797375.1 Acidobacteriota bacterium | reverse complement strand
GCGAAAATGTCGGCGATGATCATCGTGTTCTGGGGGGTGGGCCGGTAATTGGAAGGCATCTGGTTGGGGACGATGGTCAGGGCGGCCCGGGCGAGCGGCGGGGCGATGTCCTTGATCTTTTGAAAGACCTCGATGGGATTGTTCCGGTTGAATTGGCGGGTGTCGACCAGGAGGCTGGCCGGGCCGTCGGAGATGGGGTCATACAAGCGGAATTCGCCGCCTCCGCCGCGCTGGAAGAAGACCAAGTCGAACGCCTGCGGCAGCTTTTTAATCGGATCCCCGATGTAGTGCCAAATCACGGCCGGGTGCAGCCCGGACGTCCCTTCGTAGGTGTCCTTGGACTGGGGCGGGCCGAGAATCATGTAGATCCGCCCCTGGTCCGTCTGCCAGGCTTCGCGGAGGGCCAACCGGCCGAAGTTCTCCATGACGAACCGGAAGCGCTTCTCGATTTCCTCCCGGAATTCATTCCGGGGCGTGTCCGGACGGGAATCCCTCTGCTTCCAAAACGCTTCCATGAACATGTCCCGGTCCCGTTCGCTCGTCAAGGAGAGGAAGGCCTCCTTTTCGGCCGGGAGAATGAAGGTGTCGGTGATCTTGAGCCATTCCCGATGCCGGAGAAGAAGGTCTTGTCCCTGGCCGGCGCCCTGGACCGCGGGCGCCGGAGCGGCCCAAGCGCCGCCGAAGACGAGGACGAGAAGAAAAAGGAAACCGGGAAAGCCGGTGGTCTTTCGGATGGTCGCGGTCATGACTGAACATCCCTGTCGTTCAAATCGCGGCGCGCGGCCGCGCGTCGCCGCCGTTTTCGGATTGTAGCATCCTCCCCGGAGGAATGCCAAGGACGCGGGCTTGGGCCGGGAGACGTCTTCCTCGAAAGGATGGAGGGAACCGGCGAGGCGGATTTTCCCGCTGGGCGGCCGAAGTTGCATTTTCGGCCGAGTTTCATTATAAATAGGCGCTTTCAATTCCGTCAGGAAAAGAGGATCCTTGACTCCACGCCTCGGCCCGCATCAACCCATTCCCCAGGACGATAAGCGCACGATCAAAGGCTGGGTCCGGTACGACTGGGCCAACTCGGTCTACCAGTTGACCATCTCCTCGGCCATCTTCCCCATCTACTACAACCAGGTGACCCGTCACGGCGACGATTTCACCGTCCATTTCTTCGGCCTCCCGGTCATCAACACCGTCCTCTATTCCTGGGCCATCGCCGCGGCGTACCTCCTGGTCGCCTTCCTTTCGCCCTTTCTCTCCTCGATCGCCGATTACACCGGCCTGCGGAAGGGATTCATGAAGGGATTCACGATTCTGGGCGCGGCTTCTTGCTCGGCTCTGTTCTTTTTCGACTCGAATACGATCGAGCTCGGGGTCATCTGCTTCGCCCTGGGCACGGTCGGCTACGGGGGCAGCCTCGTCTTTTACAACTCCTTCTTGCCGATCATCGCCTCGCCGGCCGAACAGGACAAGGTCAGCGCCCGGGGATACATCTCCGGGTATCTGGGCGGCGTCGTTCTCCTGATCGTCAACCTGATCGTCGTGATGCAGCCGGCCTTTTTTGGAATCACCGATCCGAAGCTCCCGGCCAAGCTGGCCTTCCTTTCGGTCGGGCTGTGGTGGTTCGGCTTTTCCCAGACCACGTTCCGGCGGCTGCCGAAGTATACGTTCGGCCACCGGGAGACGGGAACGAGCGTCATCCTGGGCGGCTACCGGCAGCTGCGGATCGTATTCCGCCAAATCCGTCGGATGCCCCGGCTCCGCATTTTTCTCCCGGCCTACTTTTTCATCACCATGGGGCTGCTGACGGTCATGTTCATGGCCGCGACCTACGGCGAAAAAGCGCTCCGTTTGGGCGAAACCGTCCTGATCGCGACGATCCTCCTCATCCAGCTGATCGGCATGCTGGGGGCCTGGCTGTTCGCCCGGCTTTCGGGCCGGGTCGGCAACATCAAGGCCTTCCGCCTGACGGTCTATATTTGGATAGGGATTTGCGTCGCCGCCTACTTCATCACCGACGCCGTCGGGTTCCTCTGTGTCGGGATCGCCGTCGGCCTGGTCATGGGCGGCTCGCAATCCCTGGCCCGGTCGACGTATTCCAAGATGCTGCCGCCGACCGAGGATCACACCTCGTTCTTCAGCTTCTTCGACGTGATGGAGAAGCTGGCCACGGTGGCCGGCACCTTCAGCTTCGGAATCATCGAGGCCCTGACGGGGAACATGCGCAACTCGGTCCTGGCCATCACCCTGTTCTTCGCTGTCGGCTTGGCTTTTCTTTTCCGGCTGATGGTCGTTGAACGCCGGCCGGCGGCCGCGGAATCCTGAAGAAACCGGCCTCAGAGGAAGACACCATCCCTCTTCACCTCATT
>JAAZPG010000285.1 GCA_012797375.1 Acidobacteriota bacterium | reverse complement strand
GATTCCTGTCCAGCGTTCGGGCTTCAGCCGGTCTTGGAAACGCCTCCGACGGCGCTTACCTGGCCGTTTCCTGGTACAAAAGCATCAATCCCTATCGCGGCTACACGAGCATCAGCCGCCATCAGATCGGGCTTCGGGGAGGGGCGGAGTTCTCCACCCTCCGCCTGGAGACGCTCGGCGAGTTTGAATACAACCTCCAGGCGAAAAAGGTGCTCTACGCGGGCCTGGCCGCCGTCTGGCATGTCCAATGCATCGACATCCAGATGGGCCTCCGGGCGTTTTTCTTTCGGGAAACGCCGGACATCCAATTTCTGTTCTCCCTGGGGCTGGGCAACATCGGGCCGTCCGAGGATATCCTCGGACGCAGGGGGCGGTGAAAAATCAAATGAAGTCAATTGTTTTTTCGCGTTATTTTTCCTATGATGTTTTTGTGATCAGGCGAGGGGATATCCGGCCGGCTTTCCGTCGTCGCCCGGCGTCCTTCCTCCGTCGTTGAATCGATGTCCGTCCATGAGGTCTCCCAAGCCCATCGGCGGTAGCCTGTATCCGAAGTCGATGGAGAGAAAACGATTCCTATTGGAGCCCGGTATGTCGCAGAAAACGAGGATTGAGGATTCCGTGTCCGGGATGAACGTCTTGTATCTGGGGACGGGTTTCGTCGGGGCCTGTTCGGCCGCCGTCTCGGCCGACAGCGGCCACTCCACCCTGGCTTATGACGTGGACGCGAAAAAAATCGCCAAGCTCCGCTCCGGAGACCGCGATCAGATCGAATCGTGCATTTATGAGGAAGGCCTCGGCGATCTGCTCGTCCGGAACCGGGACCGGATTGAATTCACGTCCGATTACTCCAAGGTCGAGAAATTCCTGGACCGCTGCGACGCCGTTTTCATGTGCCTTCCGACGCCGGAAATCAATGAAACGGGCGAGAGCGATCTCACGTACTACCTGGAGGCCGCCCGGAAAATCGCGGCCGCCCTCCGTCGCCGGAACAAAGGCGCCCAGGAAAAGTATATCGTCATCGTCAACAAGAGCACCGTCCCGATCGACACGGTCAGCCGAACCCGGAAGATCCTCCGGGAGGCCGGGGTCCGTAACACCGGGGTTGTATCCAACCCCGAATTCCTCGTCGAGGGCCAGGCCGTCATGGGGGCGCTCCGGCCGGACCGGATCGTGATCGGGGCCGAGAAGGAAAAGGATTTCGCCGTCCTGCGCCGCATTTACCAGCGGTTTCTGAACGCCCCGACGGTCCGGTACATCGAGGTCAACCCCCGGGAGGCGGCGGCCGGCAAGCTGCTGGCCAATTTCACTCTTTTCAGCCGCTTGGCCGTTTGTTTCGACGTGATCGGCCGGACGTGCGAATCGTTCCCCGGCATTCATTTCGAAAACGTCCGGAGAATCCTCTCGAGCGATCCCCGGATCGGCGCTTGGGGCCTTTACGACAGCCTGTACGCCGGGGGGAGCTGCTTCATCAAGGACGCCCGCTCGCTCCGTTACCAGCTTCAAGCCCGGAAGAAAGACGCCTCCCTTGTCCAGGAGATTTTCGGGGCTAACCGCCGCCAGCTCCTGGGATTCCTCAACCGGGCCGAAACCGAGGCCCGCTTCGACTGGACGCGCAAGAAAGTCGCCCTTCTCGGCGTCGCTTTCAAGCGGAATACGAACGACATCCGCAATTCCCCGGCCCTCGATATCGTCCCGTTCCTCGCCGGGAAAAAAGTCCGGGAAACACGGATTTTCGACCCGGCGGCCATGGACAATTTTCGGCGGCTGTTCCCTCCCTCGCCCGCCCTCGTTTATGCCTCCTCGGAGGCGGAGGCCGTGGCCGGGGCGGACGCGGTGATCATCGCCACCGACTGGCCCCAATTCCGCGGTTTGGACGAGCTTCTGAAAAAGCATAAAAAACGGCCGCTCCTCATGGACGGACGGCGGATGCTCCAGAGCGCTTACGGCCCCTTGCGCAAAGCGGGGTTTAAAATCATCGCCGTCGGCTCTCCGACGGCCTGATCCGTCTTCCTTCCCTCCGCCCGGCGCTTCGTTCGGAGAGAGCTTGATTCCCAAAGCCGTTTAGTCCACACTAGGGGCAAGGAAGGATTTTGTGAGGGAGGAAGAGCATGAAAAGGGAAGGGTTTCTTGCCTGCAGCGTTCTGATCGGCAGCCTGCTTATCCCGTCTTGCCGGAAAGCCCAAGACGCCCCCGCGCCACCGGCCGCGGCGATCGCGGAAATCAACGAAGCCGCGGTTTCGGAGGCGACGGGCGTGAAGATTAGGGTTCTGAAGACGGAATCGGTCGGGGTCTCGCCGGTCAACCGGTTCTACTGGATCCAGGTCGAGGGGCGGCCGTTGAGGGACAAGCTTCTGGAAATCTCGAGGCTCGCCTTGGATCAAATCATCGCCGCGCATCCGAAGCTGTATCACAGCTTCACCTTTCATTTCGCTTCCGCGGATGAATCGAGGGGAGCGGCGGATTTGAAGAAATGCTACGCCCGAACGACATTCCTGCCGGAGGGCGATTGGCAGAAAGTCGGCCGTGTCCCCATCGACGGTTACGATGCGTATGTCCTGGCCTATGAGGCCGAGGATATCCGCCAGCGTTGACCCTTTTTCCAAGCTCGTAATCGATAAAAAAATCTGATGTAAAGGACGGCTTGATGCCCCAGCAAGATCAAAAAGCTTTTGAAGGAGTTGATTTGACGGAATACATCCTCGTTTCTTGGAAACACCGCTGGCGGATTCTGATCGCGACGGCGGCCCTCGCCGTGGCGGCCGGAATCCTGTCCTATTTCCTTCCCAAGGCCTGGGAGGTGGAAGCGATCGTCGTCCCGAGCAAATTCCTCGCCCAAACGGAAACCGGCGAGTTCAAGGAAATTCTGGCGGTCAATCCCGGGCAGGTGGCGAGTCAAATCAGCGAGGGTTCCTATAACGCCCTGATCGCCGCCGAAATGAACATCGATTACAAGAAATTCCCGAGATTGAAATCCGATAACATCCGGAACACGAACCTTGTCCGGATTTCCATCCGCGTCCGGGAGCCGCAGAAAGGACGGGAGATTCTTTTCGCCCTCTTCAACCATTTGAAAAGCGAGTTCGACAAGAAAATCGATGTCGAATTCAGCAACATCAACAACCAAATCGACCAAACCAAAAACAAGATCCTCGATTATGAGCTCCGGATCGAATCAAAAAAAATCGAGAAGGAAAAGATCCGCCAGAACATTGCCGCGGACGAAAACAAAAAAGCCATTTCCGAACGCCGTGTCGCCGGCATCCAGGACGAGATGAGGTCGGTGAGAACGCGCATCGCCGAGTTGGACGAACTTCAGCGGAAAACGCTGGCCGAAAAGAAGAACGGAACAGAGACGCTCGCTCTTCTTCTCTATTCCAACGAAGTCCAGCAAAACATCCGGTACATGACCGTTCTCGAGGACAAGGTCAGCTCGGAGAAAGTGAACATCGAGGACTTGACGAATGCGATCAAAAACAACGAACAGCTTATGCGACAGGTCGACAACCAGATCGAACAGATCCAGATCGAGCTGAATAACGCGAAAAACGACATCGAGCTTCTCGAAGACAAGAAAAACCGGATCGATTATTCCCAGCTGGTCAAGGATCCGTCGCCTTCGGTCAAGCCCGTCTCTCCGCGAAAGACCATGATGGTTTTCGTCGCGGCCTTCATCGGATTCTGTCTTTCCTCGGGGATCGCTTTCTTCCGCGACCAGGCCAGAGCCCGAGATAAATCAAATCCATCGACGGATTGACGATTTGAACGTTGAAAACAGCGGGATGAAGAACGAAAGGGAGGCTGACGCCGTTCTCTGACGACCCGCGCTTTCAAGTCTCGCCTTATGCGACAGTCCCATTTAGTTCTTTCCAACGCCGCGATCATGTGGATCACCCGAGCTTTCCTGATCGTTCCCCAGGTCATTCTGGTGCCTTACTTGATCCGGACGATCGGAGAGGGAGGATACGGCCTCTACGCCCTGATCTGGTCTTTGCTGATGTCGGTCGTTCAGCTCGAAATCGCCCTGCAGCAGGGCGTGGTCAAGTACAGCGCGGGTTTTCTCGCCCAGGGACGCCTGGACGAGGTCAAAAAAATCGTTTCCTCGAGCTTTGTTTATTCCCTTCTCCTGGCGGTGGTGACAAGCGGCGGGTTGTTGGCGGCGGCGATATTATTCATCGCGCCCTCCAGCCCGATGAGAACCGCCCTGACCGTGGTCGCCCTCATCGTTCTCTTCATCGTTCCCTTGACGCCGTATGTGGCCGTGATTCAATCCCGGCAGCGTTATTACGTCGGCGCCGTCCTGGACACGGTCTCGAAATACGGCAGCCTCCTGGCCATCGTGGCCTGGTTTCAACTGGTCAAGCCGTCCCTCGAGAGCGTCGTCGTCATCACGGCGGTGTTTTTATTCCTCTCGCGGACGTCCCAGGTCCCGATCGCCTATCGCCTTGTCCCCGGACTGCAGAACCGGCCGCGCTTTTTCAACTGGACGAGCTTCCGGCTGATCGCCGCCTTCGGCGGAGCGACGGTCCTGGTGAATTTTTCCCTCGCCGCCAATTCGACGGGCGTCCGGTGGTTGATGGGCGGGATGGTCTCTCCCAGCTTCGTCTCGCACCTGGCGATCATCTTGATGCCGGTCTCGGTGCTGGCCGACATCATCCGGCCGATGACGATCACCGTCATGCCGTTGACGAGCGCCTACGAGGCGGTCGGAAACCAGCCGATGCTCAAGGAACTGCTCATTCGCAGCATGCGGTATACGACGATGTTCGTCCTGGCCGGGGTGATCGCGGCCGGCCTTTTGACGAGGAACATCCTGACGATCTGGGTCGGGTCCCGATATGCGTTTCTGGCGCCCTATGCGTTCGCTTTGTTCGCTTGCGTCTCCTTCCAGCTCAGTACGTCCTCGGCCCATCACATGCTCAAGGGACTGGGCCGGTTGAAGACCGTCGTGCTCATCTACTTGATCGCCCTTGTCCTCGTGCCGTTTGCCGCGATCCTCGCCCTGTTTCATCTGACGCGGAACCCCTATCTTTCCGTCACCATCGGCCTGTGCGGGGGCAGCCTCCTCTGCGGGTGTCTCAATATCGTGTATGGATTAAAGGCCGTCCAGGCCCGCTGGCGCGGCGTCTGGATCCGGATCTTCGGCCAGTCATCGGCGATGACGGCGGCCGTGTTGCTGCCGGCCTGGGGGATCATCCGCTTGGCCGGGTTCGATCAATTCCTCGGCCGGGCGGCCGTCGCCGTTTTCAGCGTCCTTCTCTATTTCGCCGGATGTTACGTCCTGATCGCGACGAAGGCCGAGCGGCGGCAGTTTCTGGATTACGGCCGGGTGGTCGGAGAAAAAGCGGCGCAGATCCTGAGAATAAAAAAGCGGCTCAAGGCGGAAAACACTACGGAGATCCCATGACTCCGGGACGGAGGTTACGGCGTTTCGATGTTGTCTCATGAATACAAATGCATTTTTGTTCACATCCCGAAAGTGGCGGGCATCAGCATTGAGCAGGTTTTTCTCGATGCGCTCGGCCTGGACTTCGCCCGCCGGGAATCGCTTCTTCTGGGGATCGTCAACCGGGGAGATCGGGGGCCCGGGATCCTGTCCCACCTGACGGCCCGGGAATATGTGGAATATGGATATGTCAACCAAGAAACGTTCGACGCCTACTTTAAATTCGCGTTCGTCCGGAATCCCTATGACCGGGTTTATTCTTTTTACAAGTACCTGGGATACGCCCGTCTAGTCTCGTTTGAAACGTTCATTCTAGACGAGCTTCCTCGTCTGTTCGGCGATCCGAGTCTCCATTACTTCATCAAGCCCATGTCGTCCTATGTGTATGATGAATCGGGGACTCGGCTCGTTGATTACGTCGGGAAGCTGGAGACGATCAACGAGGATTTCGCCCAAGTCGCCCGGCGGTTGAACCTCGGCGGCGCGCGGCTTCAAAATCTCAACGATTCGAGCGGTTTGAGCCCGGGAACTCATGCTGTTCGGGGCTGGAGAATCATCAAAAAACACCCCGGAATCGTCTTTCGCCTGTCGTTCCGCCCGGCGGCGAAGGAAAAACGGTATACCGGGGAAATGAAGAACGCGGTTCAAAAATATTACGAGCCGGATTTCGTTCATTTTGAATACGCGAGATAAATGACCGCCCGTCCTTCCGCTCAGCGCCTGACTCTGGCCGTCGCGTTCTTCTTCCTCGTCCTCAGCTTCGCCCTGTACGCGTTCGCCCCGGACGATTATTCCCTGGGATATTGCGCGGCCGTGCTGGCGGTGTTCTTGGCTTCAACGGCCTGGTTCATCAAAAAGAGTCTTTTCGGAAACTATTTTAATTTTCATGTCCTCTTCATCATCGGATTTTTTCTCGTCCATTTCGTCTATCCCGTCTTCGTTTATCCAAACCGGCCGTTTCTCTTCAAGGTCTTCGAGAGGGGATTCGATCCCTCTCTCATCACCGTTTCGACGGCCCTGGCCCTCCTCGGCATGAACGCGTACATCCTGGGCGCGGTGTTCGGCGGAAAAATCAAGAACGTTCCGCCGGGCGGCTGGGACGCGGAGCGGTACCGACCGCTCGAAACGCCGTTGTTTGTCCTTTCCTTGGCCCTGTTCGCGCTCTTCGTCTTCTTTTCCCGCGACAACATCGCCCGGGGCGTTTTCAACGCCTACAGCGCGGCCTCGGAGTATCTCTTGATCGCATTTCAAGGGATCTTCCCGCTGGCCCTCATGGTCTCCTTCGTCGGTCGGCTGCCTCACGATGACGGACGGGGGAGAAGCTTGTTTCGGGTCTTCCGGCCGCGTCTCGTCGGGCTGTCGGTCCTCGCCGTTTTTGTTTTCCTCTATGTCGGAGACCGCGGGCCGGCGATTCAAATCGTCCTGATCTACGGTGCCTTGTTCACGACGTTCCTCCGTCCCCTGAGGCTGATGGTCTTCGCGATCCTCATTGCGGCCGGGATGTATCTCATGATGTTCGTCTCGCAGGCGAGAACGGTTTATGACGACACGCGGGAAGACGAAAGCACTATCATCGCATACTATAAGCGGGGAGCGGAACGATTCGTGCCGGAATCGGTTTTTGATTTCGGGCGGGACATGATCGTCAACAACCGCAATCTCTATCTCGCCGTGAGCTATGTTCAAAATAACGAGCGCACGCTCGGGCGGACATTCTTGACTCAAATCCTCAGCGTCGTCCCCGGCTTGCAGAGCGTGTATGTTACGCTTTTTCATGTCGATCTCCAGGACATTTCCTCCGGGCAGCTTTTGACGTATCATGAGTACGAGGGGGGGGCTCGTGGCGCCGGCCTCGGCAATACGATCATCGCCGACGTTTATATTTCGTTCGGAGCGGCGGGCGTCCTCGTGATGATGATGCTGTTCGGCTATGCCAACATGAAATTCCAGAGGGGGGCGATCGACAAGGTCCATCTCTATTACCTCATCGCTTACGTCGTTTCCCTGTCGTTTTCCATTTATTATCCCCGCTCGGGCTACTTCACCGCCTTGCGCGGCATCCTCTGGCCGGCGGCGATCGTCTGGTTGTTTGAAAAATTCGTTCGGAAACCGGCGGCGGAAGGAAGCCCGTTCGCGGGGAGCGGCGCGTAAGCGGGAATGGCATGGAAAAAAATGAAAATCCTTCTTGTTAGAAATAATGTCATGCTTGAAAAAGGCAACGATTTGTTTATCTTTCGAAGTGACGGCCGATTCCTTGTTGAATTGTCCCATCTTGTTGAACAGGTAGGATTTTTCCAATTTCGTATTAAAAACCAGGAAAAAAACAGTATCTTTGATTACAAAATCAATGACCGCGATATTAAAATCATATCGATATCGAGGGGGAAAATAAAATACGCCGCCTATATCCAAGGGTTGATTGTTGGATTTAAAATCGTCCGAAAATATGATTTTCTCTATCTATATTATCCCGGAAATATCAATCTCTTTATGGCCATCTTTGCCGTCCTATGGAGAAAACCATTTGGTTTTTATATCCGGGGGGAAAAAGGGATGCGGTCTCGCCTCTCAAAAATATTATTTCGGAAAGCGATGATTTCTTTGACAATCTCGCCTCAATTCACTGAAATCATCAGGAAAGGAGGAGGCGAGGCGCAAACAATACGTCCGATGATGGAAGAGGGGGAGAAGGATATCGTTTCCGGCCGCACGTATGAGCGACGGGATCATTATCGCCTCCTCTATGTAGGCCGCGTCGAAGAGCCGAAAGGCTCCTATGATCTCGTCCAAGCGGTGAAAATCCTGAAGGACAGGGGGGAAGTCGACTTCAGCCTCGACATGGTCGGCGACGGAGCGGATGCGGCGAAGATCAAACAAATCATCGCGGAGGAGGACCTTGGCGGATGGATCCGCCTTCACGGGGTTGTCTCCGATCGGGATTTCTTGAAAAGAATGTACCGGCAAGCCGACCTCTTCGTTCTCCCGACGCACCATGAGGGCTTTCCGCGGGTCCTGTATGAAGCCATGATCGCCGGAACTCCGATCCTCACGACGTTCGTCGGAACGATCCCGTATTTGATGAAAGATGGGTATAATTGCTACCGGATCTTGCGAAAAAATCCCGAGCATATTGCAAAAACGATCCGGAGTGTTTTGCAGGACTACGATAATAAATCCAGCATCGCGGAAAAAGGAACAAAGACGATCATCGCTTATTTATGCGATAAAAAGGAACGGCACGCAAAACAATTAGTGAGAATCCTTGAAGAAAAAGGAATGAAATAAACGTGACGCGCCGTAGTATTAAATGGCGGCATTCACGCGAAGATGATCCGGATTTCAAGGCCTCTTTTGAAAAAGTGATTATGGAAATATCCCTTTCTTCGGACGACAACTGTTTGGGACAAAGCCGAAACGTCGAAAAACAATATTTCATAAACCATAAGGAATCTGTCCGGCAGAATGTCCTCATGATCCAAAAAGGCCTGAGGATATTGCCCAAAGGGAAGGAATCGGCGATTCTTGATATTGGTACTTCGCCGATGACGTTTGTTTATCGAAAGTGTTTTCCAAATGTACGGATGTTCACGATTGATCTCACTTCGCTCCTAGCGGATCGATGTCATAAAAATCGAATAGAGCATTGCGTGTGTGACCTTTTAAAAGATGAAATCCCGTTTTCTCCCGGTCAGATGGACATGGTCGTTTTTACGGAGGTTTTTGAACATTTGAATACAGGCCCGGGAAAAGTGTTTTCGGAAATAAAAAAAATTCTTAGAGCGGGAGGGATTCTGGTCTTTTCTCTTCCAAATATCGCGATGCTCAGCAAACGCATCAAAGCGATTATGGGGAAGGCGGTGCTCGATCCGGTGTATCGAGTGTACAAAGAGGAAAAGTCGGCGTCTTCACATGGGGACGGAATCTGGGTCCACGGTTTCGGTCATGTGCGGGAGTACACGATGGCCGAGACAATCGATATTGTCCATCACTATGGATTTAATGTTTTAATGACACGCTCTGCGGATACGCATATCTCTCTGCCGAAAGGCGCGTCGATTCTTCGACATGTGATGAATCCTCTTTATCGTGTGGCCTCGTCGATTGTTCCCAATTCCGGGATGATTAATATCGTTTTGGCGAAGAAGCGCTGATTTCTTTTGATAGGGTCTCCCGAAAAAATATCAAATCGGCCGATGCGATGGCTTGGCCGGATAAGAAATGCTTGGACTTTTTAAGGGATTCGATCAGATTCACGGGCGGTTGACGCCTAAAGTCAGCGTCATCATCCCTTTTTACGCCGGGGCGGGCTGGCTGGAGGAAGCGGTCGGAAGCGCCGTCCGCCAGACATATGAAAACACGGAGATCATCCTCGTCAATGACGGCTCGCCGGAGGATGTGGGAGGCGTCCTTGGCCGCTTCGCCGGAAAAATCCGCTATTTCCACAAGGACAACGGCGGTCCCGGCTCAGCGAGAAATCTCGGAATCGAGAACTCCGCCGGGGAGTTCATCGCGTTCCTCGATTCGGATGATGTCTGGGAGGAACGGAAAATCGAGAAACAACTCGGCCTCATGACGGCGACGGGCGCGGCGTGGTCGCATACCGGTTATACGCTTTTCCGCGGCGGAAATCCTCGCCGGGCCGAGAAAACGGTCGATGTCTCGGCCTGCCGCGGGGATGTCTTTCTCCGATGCCTTCGATCGGCCCCCATCGCCACGCCCTGCGTCATGATCCGGGCCGAGATCCTGAGAGAAAGCCCGAATCTGCGCTTTTCGGAAAAAATGCGCTACGGCCAAGACAGTCTTTTCTGGATCAACCTGGCGGCCCGATATCCGCTGGCGGCGGTTCCCGAAGTCCTGACCCGGGTCCGGATC
>JAAZPG010000284.1 GCA_012797375.1 Acidobacteriota bacterium | reverse complement strand
GCCGTCGGCGGAGGGCAGGCTGGCCGGGAGACGGAAACGTTCGTCCGAGCGGCCCTCGAGGAGCTGCCGGAGCGGAGCCGGCCGGCGTGCGTGGTCGTCGGAGAAACCGCCGCCGGCGTCTACGCCGTCTCCGACGCGGCCGCGGCCGAATTCCCCCGCCTGGATGTGGCTGTCCGCCGGGCGATTTCGCTCGCCCGTCGCCTCCAGGATCCGCTGGCCGAGCTGGTCAAGATCGATCCCCGCTCCATCGGCGTCGGCCAATACCAAAACGACGTCGACCAAGCCGCCTTGAAGCGATCCTTGGAAGAGGTCGTCGAAAGCTGCGTCAACGCGGTCGGGGCGGACGTCAACTTGGCCTCCGAAGATCAATTGAAATACATCTCCGGTCTGAACCGGGCGACGGCCGCGGCCGTCGCCGCTCATCGCCGCGAGCGCGGCCCCTTCCGAACCCGCGAGGCCCTGAAGGAAGTCAAGGGCATCGGCGAAAAAACATTCGAACAGGCCGCCGGGTTCCTCCGCATCCCCGGAGCGGCCGATCCCCGGGACCGTTCGGCCATCCACCCCGAGCGCTATGCCTTCGTCGAGGAGCTGGCGGCCAAGGCCGGCACGACCGTCGCCGGCCTCTTCGAGGACGAGGCCTTGAGGAAAACGATCGAATCCCGCTCCTGCGTCACCCCCGACGTCGGGCTCCCGACGGTCCGGGACATCCTCAAGGAGCTGGAAACCCCGGGACGCGACCCGCGGCCCGCGTTCCGCACGGTCGTTTTTTCCGAAACGGCCAAAACCGTCGACGACCTCGCCCCGGAACAGATCCTCGAGGGCGTGGTCTCAAACGTCGTCGACTTCGGAGCCTTCGTCGACATCGGCGTCCGCCAGGACGGCCTGGTCCACATCTCCGAGATGGGCGATAAATTCATTTCCGACCCGCACAAGATCCTCAAGGTCGGCCAGCTCGTCAAGGTCCGGGTCCTGAGCGTGGACCGGGAGCGGAAGCGGATCGCCCTCTCCTTGAAAAAAATCCCCTGACCGGGAATTACAAGGAGGCCAACCCCTCCTTGAGGCGGGCGGCGGCCCGGGCGGTCTTATCCGGAGGCAAGGCGTAGGAAAAACGGATCCACCGGCCGCCGAAGACGCTGAAATAGACTCCCGGAACCACGGCCAGGCCGAAGCGCTCGGCTAGATACGTGCCCACATCGGCCGAATCCTTGAAGCCCGTCCGGTCGATCCAAGGGCCGACATCGATGAAAGCGTAATACCCCTTGCCGATGATCGACCGGAATCCGTTGGCCGACAGGAACGCCGAAAGAATCCCCCGGCTTTGGTTGGTCGGGCCGATAACGCCCGCGCAAGCCCGGGCGTACCCCATCCGGTAGGCGGCCATGGCCACGGCCTGGCTGTAAAAAGAGGGCACGATCGCGTGCGAGGCCCGGTTCTGGATGAATTTCACGATATTCTTCGAAGCGACGAGATGGGCGCCGCGGACGTTGCTCGCTCCGAGCGACTTGGTGAGGCCGTCCAGGAAGAGGCAGCGCTCGCGTTCGGCGGGATCGAACAGGCGGAGGAAGCGGTTGAGGTCGCCCGGCTCGCCGTCGGTCACCTGGTGGTAGATCCAGTCGAAGAGAACGAAGGGAACGCCGGCGGAAAACGCCGCCCGGGCCAGCTCCGCCTGGTCCTCCAGGCCCAGGACGCGTCCCGTGGGATTGTCGGGGCTGGTGATGACGAGCAGGGCGATTTCCCGGCCGTCGAACCGGCGGACGTAAGAGGCGCAGGTTCGCACGCCTTCCGGCGTGATCCGCCAGGCCTCCTCCTCGCTTCCCGGCGCCAGGAGGACGTTGGCTCCGATGAGATAAGGCCCCCAGCTGTAGGAAATCCAGGGGACCCGGGAGGTGATCACGAAATCCCCTCTCCGCCCGCGGCCCAAAAAAAGCGCCGCCTCATAGGCTTTGAGCAGGCCGTCCCGGCCGCCCTGGACGGCGAGGACGTTTTCCGGTCCCCAGGACGATCCGGGATCGAGCTGCCAATAATCCTCGACCACGGACCGGCGGAAGGCGGCGCAGCCGAACGGCTGGTCGTAGGCGCTGCCGTGCTCGACCTGGAGCCGGTGAGCCGCCTCGTAAATCTCGGACGGAACGCCGGGGAGACTGGCTCCCCCGTCGCCCTGGCTGGCGTCGAATTTCTCACCGCCCGGGAAATCCCTCCCGTAAACCGCCAGGGCGTCGCGGATCTCGAACATCCGGTTGACCGGCACGACGGCCATGGCCGACGGCGACGGATCGAGCCCGGCCAACTCGGCCGGACGGACGGCCAAACCGGGCTCGGAATCGGGGGGAAGCATTCGCCTGTCGGCGTTCATGGCCGTTTCCTTTCATACGGATATAGCTCCGCGGTCCGGAGGCGGATCAGGCCTTTCAAAGCCCGCCGGCCGGTCTTCCGGTAGGCGTCTTTCGCGCCGAGGGCCACGCTCCGGATCGCCAGGGAAAAGAGCGCCTCGGACCGGGATTTTCCGGCGGCCTTGACGACTTGGACGAGGCCGGACCAGGATCCCGACTTCAGGCAGAGGCCGAGGTAAAGGAAGAGCAGCTTCAGGAGGAATACCTTGGAAAGGCCGGCGGCGAAGGCGTCCCGCCCCCGCCGGTCCTGGACGCGGCCGGCGTGATGCTCGAGATCGCGGCAAAAGCCGAGAAGGCGCCGGTCGGAATAAAACCAGCGGAGGGTCTCCGCGTAATCCTTGACGACTTCGGCATAGGGCCGGTCGGTTTTCATCGGGATGAGGTTGTATTCGCCGTAGAGGGGATGGTCGAGGAGCCGGCCCGCGGCCGCGGCTCGTTCCCGGAGTCTCGATCCGGCCACCGGGTTGATCAGGTTCAGCATCAGGAACGGCGACCGGCAGGCGCCCAGGAATTCGCGGAGACGGCGGCCGGCGCCGCGGTCTTCTCCATCCAGGCCGAGAATCATGGAAAGGTAAGGGAAAATTCCGTGGTCGAGGAACGCCTCGATTTGCCGGGCCGGCGGATCCCCGAGATTATGCTTTTTGCCGGCGGCCGCCAAGGCGTCCGCCGACGGGCTTTCCACCCCGATATAAACGGCGATCACCTGGGCCGCCCGCATCATCCGGAGGATATCGGGATGGCGGGATGTTTGCAGGGACGCCTGGAGGCCGACAAGGAAGGGAAACCCCCTTCGCTCCTGAACCCGGTAAAGGACATCCAGGTATTCCTTCATGGCCGCGGCCGACCCGCCGGCGAAATTGGAATCGCCGATGATGACGAATCCACGGTGGATGTCGGCCAGCGATTCCAGCCGCTCTTCGAGAAGGCGGGGGGCGAGCCTCCGGACGGCCCGGCCGGAAAAATGAGCGACGTTGCAGAACGAACAGTCGTGGGGGCAGCCCCGCGCGGTCTGAAGCGATCCGGCCAGGTATTTCTTCCCGGACAAGGGGCGGTAATCGAGCGGCTCGGCGTTGATGTCGGCCGGCGGGGCTTGAAAGAAAGGAACACCGGACCGAATGACCTCGAGAAGGTCGACGCTCCCGACCTCACCCTGGAAGACGAGGTCGAAGGACGGCCGGTAGGCTCCGGGATCGAGAAAAACATCCGGGCCGCCCACGCCGAGGAAGACATCCGGGCGATGCCGGCGAAGACGGGCGGCGCATTCCACGGCCGGGTTCGTCGGCCGTTCCAAGCCCCGGATGACCCTCGTGGATGAAACCAAAAAATGAACGCGGTCGCCGGCGTGGGAGCCGGCCCGCTCGAGGACTTCCCGCAACGAGTCGCAGACATAGACGCGGTCGCCGCTCTTGAAGAGGGGCGAGCGGCGGATGGAGGCGGCGACGGGCAGCAAGGCCAGGGGCATGATCAGCCGCTTGACCTTGATCTCGGCGGACGGGGCGAAGAGAAGGTAGACGTTTCGCATGGAGCGGCCTGAATAAAGCGTTCCGATGATATCGGACGCCGCCTCCCGGAGTCAAACCGGGGGAAAGGATCTCAAGCCTTGACTTCTCTTTCTTGCCGATTCATCATCATGATGTGAAGCATCCCCGGAGAAGGGAATTGCCACAGGCCTTTTAAACGCACGGCCTCTTTCTTGAACCGGCGGGAACGGGAAAAGGAGACAAATCATGACGAATCGCAAAAGGGATGGAAAATTTCTTTGGGGCGCAGGGGGAATTTTGGCCGTTGTCATGATAATGAACTCATGCGGAATCAACATGATGCCGACCAGGGACGCGTGGTACACTCAGCATTATCCCCTCATGCAGGATTACGAAAGGACTCTCTACCGGACCCTGTCGGAGGCCGGCCGGCTCGGATTCCAGGAGCTTTTCTGGACGTCCCGCTATCCCGATGCCATCAAGCTGTTCCAGGAACGCCTGGACTTCATCGTCAAAGCCTACAAGAGGGAAAACGCCCGTCAGCCTTGGAACACCGACCGCGGGCGTATCTACATCCTTAACGGTCCCCCGGCCGCCGTCGACATCGACCAGAACACGGATTGGGGGGCCCAGGTCACTCAGGGAGGCGCGGCCACGGGGGCTTGGGCCGTCGACCGCAGCAACGAGGACGTACAGGCTTTCCGGACCGAGATCTGGACGTATTCCGTCCGGAGCCAGTACGCCAAGTATGTCTTTGTCTTCAGGGCTCCCAATGAATGGAAGCTGTCGGCGGCCGCTGTCGAGGGCAATCAGTTTATCAGCCTTCTTGAAAATTACAACAAAACGGTGACGTTCGGTCCGCGCGACGAGGCCGAATACCGGAAAGCCCTGGACGCTCTCGAAAAGAAAAAATAGCCCGGGCGCGGTTTCCCTCCCATCCTCAGACAGGGGGCTTTCCGCCTTCCGTGGCCGTTGAAGACGCGACGACCCGGCCGGGAATCCGGGAAACAAAAAAAAACCCGCCCCGGCCGAAGCCGGGGCGGGCAAGAGTAGGAGTAGGAGGAGTTCGCTCAGCTTAGAAGCTGAATTTCACTCCGAACCGGGCCTGCATGGGGGCGAAGAAGGAGCTGGCCTTAAGGTAATAGCCGTCCTTCTTGGCGGCCGGATTAGGCGTCCAGTTGCCCTTCACGAGGACATCGTCGCCCGGCGTGATGTTGGTTCTGTACACGTTGCCGCTGATGAAGGTCGCCGTCTCGACGTTGAACACGTTGCTCAGGTTGACGCTGAGCTGGAGGTTGTACTTGCTGCCCAGCTTGAAGTTATATTCCGCGTAGGCATCGGTGTAGAAGAGGAAGGGAGTCCGCCCGAGATCGCCGCGGTTGTACGGGTAGTAACCCGGGCCGTCGACGTTCCAGGCCGTCGTGATCGGGGTTCCGGACATCGCCTGCATGACCGCGCCGACGGTCAGCCCCATCGGGAAGACGTAGCTGCCGTAGAGCTTGAGGACGATGGGCCGGTCGGTGGCGAGCGGACCGTCGATCAGGTCCATATTCAGGTCGTACTGGAAGTGCCACAGGTCGAACGAACGTTCGCCGTTGGGGTTGTTGCGGCCCTGCTCGTCGGAGTTGGCCAAACCGGAATAGTTGCCCCTCAGGCTGCTGATCGTCGCCGCGAAGCCCATCAGCCAGTTGTTGCTCAGCCGCTTGTCGAAGCTGAAGTTGAGGGCCCAGTACTCGCGCTTGGCCTTCGGCTGATCCGGCACGGCTTCGGGCAGAAGGCCCGCGGCCTTGGCTTCTTTGTACTTCTGAGCGATGAACGGGGAGCCGATCCAGGTGTAGAAGTACATTTCTCCGACGCCGGGGAGAACGACCGCCGTATCGTCGACGGCATAAAGGACCGACTTGTTGACAAGGCGGAGGGACACGGAGAAGTCCTCGCCGAGCTTCTTTTCGGCGCCGAAAGCGATTTCGCGCTGGGTGAAGGGCCTGATGTCGGGATCAACGGTGTCGAAGGAGGGAGCCCGGAAGTCAAAAACGGCCTGAAGCGTTCCGGGGAAATAGCCGTTGACGCCGATCTTCGTGTAGTCGTAGTCGTCCAGGGTGTAGTAAGCGGATTTCCATTTGAAGCCGCCGAAGGCGTTGGCCGCGACATCGAGCTTCATGACGTCCTGGTAGATGGCGAACGAGCCGAAGACCTTCAAGCTGGAGTCGCCGAAGACATCATAAATGACGCCGAACCGCGGGGAAATCTTCTTGTCGAAGGAAAACTTGATGGGCTTGAGGTCCTTGTAGTCCGGATCCTGGCTGTAGCTCGGGATGTACTCGGACTCAGTCCGGACGCCCAGGTTGATCGTCAGCTTCTGGCCGATGGTCCAGCTGTCCTGGACATAAAAGGCAAATTGGTTGCTGAACGCATTGTAAACCGAGCCAAAGGGGCCGGAGTCCTTGTTGCCGCGGACGGCGTACCAGCCGTATTTGCCGCGATTATACACGTCCCCGTAGATTTCCAGATCCTGGTCCCAGGCGATGTAAACGATGGGGGCCTGGCCGCCCTGGTCGACGTCTTCGCCCTGCCGGATGAACTGACCGCCGATTTTGAAGGCGTGCTCGCCGGCGAACGTGGCGAAGTAGGAAAGGTCGACGTTGAAGTTCATCTTCTGGCGGATGGTTTTAGCGTAGCCCAGGAGGTTGGCCCGGGGGTAATTGAACCAGCCGGGAGCGTGAACGAGCGATTCCGGGATTTCAGGAAACGCGGAAGGATCGGAGAACGCGTAGCTGTACGGCTGTTCCATCTGGAAACCATACCAGGGCGACGTCGTTGCTTCGGGGACTTGGTTGTTCTGGTTCGTCCGGAAGAAGCCGCCGCGCACGCTGACCATGAAGTTGCTCGTAACGATCCAGTCGGCGCTGGCGCTGGCGCTCCAGTTCGGATAATCGAAATCGTAGATGTCGTAGTCGAGTGTCGTGCTCCCGGTGTAGGAGCTGGGGAAGCCGGTCGCGCCGCCGCGGACCTGGGACATGTTGTTGATGAAGCTGGCGGTCAAGCGGAGGTTCTTGAGCGGCTGGGCGGACAGCTTGACCTGGGCGTTGAGGTCCAGGCTCTTCTGGTGGACGTCCCGCGAGGGATTCGTCAGCCCCTGGATCGCGTAGTTGAGCGTCCGGGTGTAGTTGTTGTAGTTGGGGATGGCCGAGGCGAAGAACCACAGCTTGTCCTTGATGATATCCCCGCCGATGTTCAGGCCTCCCTCGAGGTTGTACCACTTCTGCTTGCCGTAGTAATCCTCCCAGGCGTAATACATGGCCGACTGATCGTAGCGGGTGTCATACTTGTTGTAAACGAGGACGTCCCGGCGCCGGGCCGTCACCGGCTCGCCGGTGTAGTAGGCCAGCACTTCGCCGTGGAACTCGTTTCCGCCCGATCGGGTCAGGACGTTGATGACGCCGCCCAGCGAGCCGCCGTATTCGGCGTTGTAACCGGACGACTTGAAGTTGACCTCCTCGACGAAGTCGAAGTTGACGCCCTGGCCGCTCGTCCCGTTGATCAGGTTGGTCGTGCTGATCCCGTCGACATACCACATATTCTCGGCGCCCGAAGCCCCGTCGACGGATGTTCCGGCAAGCAGGGATTCGCTCTGGACGCCGGGCACGGTGACAAGCAGCGAATCGCAGTTCCTGCCCTTGGGCAGCAGGGTGAAGACCTGCCGGTTCATGGCCGCGCCGCGAGTCGTGCTCTTGACGTCAATGAGCGGGGACTTGCCGACGACCGTGATCTGTTCTTCGATCGTGCTGGCGTTCATCGTGATGTCGAGGGTCACGGTCATTTCGGCCGCGATGACGACATCCTTGCGAACGAGGGGCTTGAACCCCTCCAACGTGTACTCAATCGTGTAGGTCCCCGGGGGAAGAGCCAGCAGCCGGTACGCGCCTAAAGCGTTCGTGATATCGGTGGCTTTGCCGACCAGCCTGGGTCCCTCGGCGACGACGATGACACCGGGAAGGGCGGCTCCATTGTCGTCCACAACCTTCCCAAAGATTTGTCCCGTCGTCCGCTGGGCCGGAAGCATGCTCGTGACGAGCAGCACGCATACGGCCAGCAGGAAATAATTCCTGTACTTTCCCATACATTCTCTCCTTTTAATCTAGGTTCCCTCCAAGGATGCGATTGATAAACGCTTTCCTTGGAACTTACGCGCCGTTTCCCCTTACGGAAACGGCGACCCCG
>JAAZPG010000283.1 GCA_012797375.1 Acidobacteriota bacterium | reverse complement strand
TTCAGCGGACTCCCTGTTTTTTTAGAAAAGCCACCAGCTCCTCCTTGGGGAACAGGCCGACATGGCGGAAGATCTCTTTTCCCGTCTTGTCGATAAAGACCTGGGTAGGGATGAGCTGGATGCCGTATTTTCGGCCGGGTTCGGGATTTTTCCAGACGTCGTAAAATATCACCTGAACCTGGCCCTTGTACTCGGCGGCGATCTCCCTCATGATCGGCTGCATCGCCTTGCAGGGGATGCATTTGTCGGCTCCAAGCTCGATGAACGTCACCAGGTGCTTGGAAAAATCGATATCGAGGCGCCCGGTGGCGATCACGAGGCTTTCCGGGCCGGCCGGATTTTCGGCCTGGGACGGCGGCGGATTCGAGCTCGCCGCGGAGGTCGTGTCCATCGGGGTCGCGCCAAGGACGCCGCTGGCGGAGGCCGAAACCAGGATCAAGAGAGCGGCCGGGATCAGGGCGGACAAGAGCTTGCCGCGCGCGGCGGGGAATCTTCCGGGGATCATTTGTTCAAACTCTCCGAGATCCATTTTTTTATTTCGTCGACGGAAGGAATGCGCCCGGCGGCCTTGACCGCGCCGTCAATGATCAGCCCGGGAGTGGCGATGACTTTATACGCCATGATTCTCTGAATGTCGTCGACTTTCTCCACTTCCGCCGCGAGGCCCGTTTCGGCCAGAGCCGTGCGCGTCCGCTGTTCGAGGTCGCGGCAGCGGGCGCAGCCCATGCCCAAGATTTCGATTTTCATGACGATCTCCTAAAAAGATTCGCCGGCGGATCGTTTTTTCGCCGAAGCCGGCTTTCGTTCAGCCTTCGATTTGAGGGAGTCGACGGGGGAACATCTTTTCTTTCGAACTCCTTCTTTCCGGCAAGCGGAAAGCCGCCGGCGGTCCGCATGAATTGCCCCGGCGGATTTTTTATCCTCTTTGAAAAGGGCGAGAAGGGGGGCGATCGTCGTCCGGACGTTGTCCGGAAGACGATAGATGATCCATTGCCCATCCCGGACATCTTCCACGAGACTGGCGTCCCGGAGGATCCTGAGTTGATGGGAAACGCGGGATTGAGCCATCTCCAGGACAAACATGAGCTCGCAGACGCAGAGGTCCTGCTGAAGGAGCAGCCGGACGATCCGCAAGCGGGTCGGATCGGCAAGGGATTTGAACACGCGAAGAATGTCGGGCATGGCCTGGCCTCTTTTTAAAGTCCATTATAATATGATAATATCTTCATATAATCAAGATTTCTTTCGGCCGCTCTCCCGGCCTGGGCCGAGGCCGACATCGATCATTCCCCGGATCCGTTGAAAGGCCGGGGCGAATCCGCCGCCTGGTCACGCGGCAAGATCAGCCCTCCCCTTCGATACGGCCCATGAAAACCGCCCGGTCTTTTTGGCCGTCGTCTTTTAAAAGCATCGGCGTTTCCCTTATTCCGCGGCGCGCTTTGGATTCGGCGAAGAAATATTCCGGCGATCCACGGGATTTGAGACAGGATCCGGGACGTCGTTAGGGATGAGTTGTCCGGGAGCGAAGAAGATTTTCCGTGGAGGGAGACGAGGCCGCAGTCTTGAACAGGATTCCCAGGCGTCCGTCCGTCGCGGCGGTTTGTCGGGCTTTCTCGTTGATCCCTATGCCTGGCGTCCGGGCGCAGCGGAAGAAAGCTCTTCCGTCCGGGTCAACCGGCCTTGTGAATTCATCGCCGCCCGGGCAACGGCCGCGACGTCCGCCTGGCGGACGCGCTCTCGTTTTCGGGATCTTGAGAAGATCGCGGATATGATCCGAACGGCTCCTGCAAAGTAACCGTGAATTATCCGCAGCAGGAGCCGTTCTCGTCTTTCGGAGAATGCGGCTCTTTCCCGCTTTCCTTTTTCTCCTCGGGGATTTCCTCAAGGACGAAACCGCCGCAACAAGGGCTCTTTTTCGGCTTCGCGCCGCCCGTTAGACGCGAAAAAATCCCTTTCTTCTCTTTTTTGTTTTCCATG